>NZ_JCAFYN010000023.1:0-61453 GCF_059374735.1 Enterococcus sp. GPZ-007
TAGAATCAATCGTAACTTTTTTGACTAGCTCATCATTCTTCTTTCGAATCTCTCGAATGATAAACCAAATACTGGAAAATAAGGCATAAAGCACCAAGATAAATAATAAATCAAACATCCTAACAATAAATGGGTTTGCTGGCCCCTTTAACAAGAAAAAACTAATTGTTCCAATCATACTTTCATCTCCCGTATAAACTGTTTCATAGAATCGCCTATCTGAATAGTGCGATTTTATGAATGCTCTAGAATTAGATTATTCACCCTCATATAACCAAATAAGTAAAGATATGTTTACCTATAGTATAGTTTAATCTCGCGAAAAGTAAAGATATATTTACCTTCAGAGTAAAAAAATCTGATTGTTACTTTTTCTTTTGAAAGATGTCGATCCCTTTATAAAACTATCTCAATTGAGTTTATCCCTCCATCACCCGATCCTGCATGATCCCCGCTGCTTTCAAAAACATACAGGTAATGATCGGTCCCACGAAGCTGAAGCCTCTTTTCTTCATATCCTTTGCGATCACCGTCGCTTCCGGCAAAGTGTTCGGGACCTCATCCGTCATTTCGTACTGATGAATGACAGGTACTCCCCCTACAAAATCCCACAGATAATCAGCAAAACTATCGTACTCCTCTAGCAGTTTGACGATCGCCCGCGCATTTTGGACGACTGCTTTAATTTTCCGCGTATTACGGATCATCTCTGGGTCTTTGGCGACCCGCTCGATATCATCTGGAAAGAAGGCGGCTACTTTGCGAAAATCCATCCCGCAAAAATTTCGTTCAAATACTTCTCGTTTGCTGGCGGCCGCCTGCCAGCTTAATCCAGCTTGAAAAACACCAATCGTCAACAATAAAAAAAGCATTTGATCATCATGGGTCGGTTCGCCCCAGCGATCGCTGTACCATTGAGATTTATTCATTGTCGTTGCACCACCTTTAATTCATTCATCATACAGCTATCTTTGTTTAAATGTACAATTATTAATCAAAAATACGAAGAAGGAAACTTATTTGTACTTTGTAAACTATTTTTAACGGGCTAAGCCAGATAGAAAAACCGGCTTTTCAGCCGGTTCGTTTACTATACTTCTTTGTGACACACTGCTTCAATATTGGAGCCATCTGGATCGAAGACAAAGGCGCCATAATAATTCTCATGATAATGGGGGCGCAAACCTGGTGCACCGTTGTCCGCTCCACCGGCCTTCATCGCTGCTTCATAAAACTCATCAACCGTTGCCCGATCCTTCGCACTAAAAGCCAGATGGATCTTGTTAGGCTCCATTGCTCCGATCCATAAGTCCCCGCCATCAGCTCCGAAGCAAATGGCATTATCCATCTCAATCTTAACCTGATAGCCTAACGGTTTTAATGCTGCTTCATAAAACGCTTTGCTTTTCGCTAAATCAGTAACACCAATACTCAAATGATCAATCATATACTACACCTTCCTCTTCGTTAAATTAATTTCAGTATAGCGGAAAAAACGTTCGCAACCAAGAGAAGTTCCAGATAATGTATTTTCACACTCAATATAGGCTTCGCTATCGTTTTTAACAACCCGCTTTGTTCGTATCGACGTCTCATTAAGTAAATCAGAATTAAAACCGATCATCGTTTTTTCTGAAATCAAAAGTCACTCACTTTTTCCGTTAGTAGGACAAAATATTGCTGTTGATGCCTTTTTACTTAATCAATGAACTGTTTTTTTGAAAAAAATCAGAGCCCATAATTTGAACTGATTTTAATATTTTTGGTGTCTCTATCCTAATAACGAACATTCAATAAAAAAAAATGAATTTTTTTAGGAAAATCACATTCGACTCGAAGACCAATTCACAAATCGATAAACAATTCGTATTAATTGACGAATTTTTAATGTCAATAAGCTATTTCCATCAAGAATTAGGTCAATAAGGCTATGCTAAAATTAATTTATAAGCAACATTTAGTCTGTTTTAAATAATCGTCGCTTCGAAATAACGGAATAATAATAGAAAGGGTGGAAGTTATGTTTAGAGAACTGTTCTTAACCAATCAGCAGCAGAAAAAGATCCATTTTTTCAAGCTAATGGAAGGCTATCCAGAAGGGGAATATTCTGTCCACACACTTAGTCATAAATTTGAGTGCAACTACCAGTCCTTTTTACAGATGCTGCGAGAACTTAACGAATCACTCCTTGAACTAAATGAAGCTCCTCTGTTTATTGAAACTTCGAAGATTTATTGGAAGAGCGATCCCAGTCGATCCAATCGATTCTTAATCTCACAGGTCAAACACTCCGTTCCGTATCGTTTTATCGTGAATTCCCTCTTTCAACCTGAAAAAAGTCTAGCGGATTTCAGCAAAGAAACTCATGTCAGCGAGTCCACGATTTTACGTAGAATGCACCCTCTGATCGATTATTTAACCGAATGCGGAATCCAGCTGAACTTTTCAAAAATGGCGCTCACTGGGCATGAAGCAGTGATTCGTCTATTCTATATTAAGACGCTTTGGTCTGCGTCATTTGGTGAAGATCTAGCGAAGTGCAAATTTGATTTTACCGCCGAAGACAATCTGATCAGAGATTTGATGTCCGTCTTCTCTTTACATATCCATCCGAAATTACTTCGTTTGATGCTTTGTGTCTGCCGCCTGCGAAATGAACAAAAAAAATATTTAAACGAAGCTCCTTTTGACGATCTCTTATTTTCTCAATCGACCCAAATGCTTGAAATCTACCTTTCTAAGATTTTAGATTCTCCAGTCCAAGTCAAAAGAAATATCGAATTTTTCAATTATCTAATTTACTACTACCCTTACTGTGTGAAAAAAGAGCCTCACATGGTCAACCCGTTAATGATTTACTACAATCGAAATGTTGAAGAGCGGGATCCTTTGTGTTTGGCGATCGACAGCTTTTATCGCTATTGCTCTGGGGAACTGCTGCAAAATGTATTAGGCGAACAAGAAGAAAAAACATTGTTGAACAACATTGCCCGAACCTTCTTAGGCTATTCGATTCAAAAGAAAAAAATCCCGTTGCTTTTTGAAACAGGCAATAAGGAACAATTTGTACAATCCGAGCTATATTGCAGGCTCTATCCAGCGATCAAAAAAGCGATCAAAAAACTAAGCCGCCGTAGGAAACTGGAATGGCTGGCAAGAGTAAATGACTCGCTTTCAAAAACGCTATGCCTAAGTCTCTTACCGCTTTTTATCGCCAATGATGAAAAAATCCGTGTCGGATTAGTCTCCATTCCTAACTATCTTTACTTACAGCATGTCGTCAAATTTCTAAATAATTTGAATTTCATCGAAATTGTTTTCCAACCAGAGCCAGACGAACCGATCGACCTTTTTATTACAACGTTCAAGGAATTATTACCATCCCAAAACAGCGATTATTATTTGATCAATGTTTTGAATGCTGATTATACATCCGACCTGCTGCCGCAGTTGCTGGCGATCCAAAATGAAAAAAGATTTGCATAAAAAAATCGTCTGGCTCGATTCGAGTCAAACGATTTTTTTTAGCTATTTTTTTGCAGGTCTTCATAGAACGCTGCTTTAGTAGCAGAGATATATGGTGCCAACCAAAAATAGGCGATTCCCAAAGTCAGGGCTGTCACGAAATACCAGCCGATGAAGGTCACATCCAACCAGAACAATCGGCCTTTGTGCCCGTCCATCAACCGGCGACTCGCCGTGATCGTATCCAGTACTTTTGGTTTCTCACCCGTTTGCTGGATGTGATCGTAATAGATGAAAAAGCTTTGCGAATACGCATAGGCTTTTACGATCCCTGGAATAACGAACAAGAGCGTCCATAAAGAAGTAAAGATATTTGTAAGCAACGCTAGTAGGACCACGCCGCCGATAAATACACCCTGGAACCCGCGAAACGCATCTTTAAATGGTTCGATTCCTGCACGTTCCCCTCTTAATAGATCCAAGTACGTCCAAGAAATTCCACTCATAAACAATGCGCTAATAATTGACGAGACAAGACTGGTTCCCCCGCCGCCAGTATTATTTTGCTGATACTCGGTAACAGAAGAAACGATATTGTCTCCTGACCCATTAATAAAAAAACAAATGATACCTGATACTACGACGAAAAAGGTCACTGCCAATCCCAATAATGTCGGAATCAAATTTAGTATTACTGCTTGTCCCCATTTGCCTCTCAATGCGGCTTTCGCTTCTGCTTTTAGCTCAGCAGTCGTTTTCATAAAAATTTCCCCTCTCTTTCTCCTCATTTTAGTATATCAGGGCGAACTTAGAAAGCTTTTTGCTGAAACAAAATGAAAGAAGCCTACTCTATTTGATTCAGCATTTGCCAAAAATCAGCGAGCAGACGAGATTGATATCGGCTTTTACGAACCAGGACAGAGATATCATTCGTCAGCTGCCAGTCTGCCACCTTGAGTTCTTTCAGTTTTCCCTGTGCGATCTCGCCCTTCACTAAGCGGTAAGGTAGAACAGACAGTCCAAAACCAGCTTTGACTGCTGAAATGAGTGTCTGGGAATCCACACTTTCCCAGATTGGAAAAAGTTTAAATCCTTGAAGTACCGCCGCCGATTCAAACGTTTCCCGCACCGCACTCCCTCTTTCCCGCAGCAATAGTGGCTGCTGCAACAGCTCCGCGAAGCTTAATTTCGCTTGGGCAAATGCTGGTTCCGCAATTACACATAAGCGATAATCTGCAATTTTTTTTGCATCAAAAGAGGGCTGCAGGATATGGCCTTCAATAAAAGCCAAGTCCACTTCCCCTGCTTCTAAACGCGCAATTGATTCCGAAGCAGGAAAAACCTGCACATTGAAATGCGCCTCTGGATATTCCGCATTAAATGTTTGCAGCAGCTGCGGCAACTCGGTCTGTGCGTAAGTAATGCAGGAAGCGATTTTTAACGGCGGTTGGTTGTCCAAATTCGGCAAATGTGCTTCGACAGCTTCAAATTCTTCTACTATCGGCTGGATCTCCCTTAAGAATAATTCACCGGCTGGCGTCAGCTTGACGCTGCGATGCAGACGTTCAAAAAGCTGCGTACCTGCTTCCTCCTCCAGATCCTTGATTGCATGAGAAACGGCTGATTGGGTCAAAAATAAATGATTCGCTGCTTTAGTAAAATTATTTGTCTTCGCGATCTCACGAAAAATGACGCACTGTTTGAAGTTCATACTAGCTCCTTTATGATGAATTGAATTCATATCTAACTATTAATATTATCATTTCACACATGGCAAACCAAGTCTTATACTAGAAAGATAGTAGTAAGAGAAGAAAGGTTGTTTACATGTCGAAAATCAGATTTTACTCATGGTTAGCTGGGATTAATCTATTCATTAGTACCTTCACCTTTGGCGGCGGCTACGTGGTTGTTCCCATGATCCGAAAATATTATGTCGAAAAAAAGGGCTTGTTTACAAACGATGAGCTCATTCAAATGGCCGCTGTCGCCCAATCCTCACCCGGGGCCATCGCCATCAATCTAAGTGTATTAGCCGGGAAAAAGGTCGCTGGCACACTTGGCGTCTTCATCAGTGCCATCTGTGCGGTCATCCCGCCGTTAGTGATCATCGGCTTGATCTCAAATTGGTATGCTGCCTTTGCCACGAATCAAGCTGTCATGGCCGTCTTAAAAGGAATGCAGGCATGTGTGGCAGCGCTGATCATCGATATCGTAATCGATATGTATCAGCTGATCCGCCAAGAAGACTCTAAATTGTTGAATGCCTTAGTTCCCATCGCATTTATCGGAAATGCCTTTTTCAATCTTAATGTCATCTACATTTTATTATTCAGTGTTGGAATCTGCCTGCTCCATACTTATTTCCAACAAACAAGGGAGGCTTGATGATGCAATTATTTTGGACATTTCTAAAAATCGGCTTATTCAGTATTGGCGGCGGCTATGCCATCATTCCGGTGATTCAGGAACAGGTCGTTCATCAGCAGGGTTGGTTAAGTGAACGCGTCTTTAGCAATATTATCACCATTTCCCAGATGACTCCCGGTCCAATCGCCGTGAACACCTCCACCTTTGTGGGTATGCAGATCAATGGAGTCACTGGCGCAATTGTCGCGACGATTGGTTGTATTTTAGGCGGCGCCGTTATTTCCATTAGTCTATATCAGTTTTTCCAAAAGCATAATGAATCACTTTACGTCTCCACTGTTCTGGAAAGCTTGAAAGCTTCTTCGGTTGGTTTGATCATGTCGGCTGGCTTTACGATCCTGCTGCTGACCTTTTTCGAGACCTCGGAATTCTCCAGCAGTATTCTTGCGCAGTTTGACTGGAAGGCCGCTATTTTATTCGTTGTCTCTCTAGTGATCCTGCGCAAATTCAAACCAAATCCGATCCTTTTGATGTGTTTAGCCGGTGTCGTAGGATTCTTTATCTATTAAGAAAGAGGCACTCTCTGCTGAGAATGCCTCTTTCGTTTATTTTATGACAACAGCGCTTCTTGTTCCCGCTCCTGTTCATAATATTCCAATGCGGTACTAGTTAAGAGATAACCTTCACCCCAAGAAGTTTGAACCGTTTCTCCTACCACGCCGTCTTTTTTGAAGGCGATGCGCAGTTTCTTGATTAGGATCGAAAGCTGCGCTAAACGTGATTTCGTTGCGCCGTCCTTCCACAAACACTCGCATAATTCTTCTCGTGAGATGACTTTGCCATTTGCTTGATAAAGCTGCTCTAACGCACGCCGCTCTAATTTTGATAAAGACAGCGAACCAGTCGGAGTAGTTTCATTTCCGTCGCTGATCCGACTTCCCACCAATGATAAAATGACTTCCTGTGAGGTTGGATATTTTTCCCACTGACAAAGATTTTCCCGCAGTTCTTCAACAGTCGCTTCCTCACTGATCCAGCCATGAATTCCTTCTAGCTGCTTCTCTGGCTCCCTCTCCAGCTTCCGCAAAATAGTTTTCGATTCCGGCAGCAAAGTCAAAAGCTGCTGCAGCTCATTTTCTGAGATTGTTTCGCTGAGGATGATATAGTCAAAATAATTAATCATCGGCAGCCTTTTAGCCTGCTGAGTCATTAAATAGAACATGTTTGAGCAACAAAAAACCTCATAATTCAATCGCTGCAGCTTCGCTTGGAGTTTCTGTTCCACTAAAATATTTTTTGTTAAAAGCAACACAGATCCCATTTTCTTCACCTCTCTTTATCGATCATTTGATTTACTCATCATTTCGTCGCTGAAATTTTTTCTTAAGCTGTTTGTTCATTTGTTCGGTCATTTTGGTGCTGACACTGAATAGAATGCCCTTTCCGATAAAGAAACCCGTAAGTATTACTACAAAAGATAGAACCATGGTTTTTGCCGGAACATTCCAGACAAAAAACTGACTGCAGCCGATGAATGTTGAAAAAATAATGAAAAGGTAAGCTACTTGAATCCAAAGAATTCCAAGAAAATCTACCAGCGAATCAATGTAAAAGATGCCGCAACCAACCCCAGCGATCAAGGAAAAAATCAGGATGGAAAAAACATTTTCGTTTGTTAAATTTGCGCCCGTAAAGAGCGCAAAAACGATACTCAAGGTAAATATGAATGAAACAATAATCGTTAAATCACGTACAACAATCCATTTATTCATACTCACTCCTCCATCCCTAATTGATTTTTTAAGTTTCGGACATAATTTCTAGAGATAGAAATTTTTTCGCCATTCTTCAACTTTACGATCAATCGTCCATTGAAGGTTGGACTGATTAATTCAATTTTTTCAATATTCAGAATTACTGACTTAGAGACGCGTATATACTGTGTGTCTTTATATTTTTCTTCTAATTGGTAGAGTTTTTCTTTGATCTCAAAAACTTCATCTTTCGTGTATAAAAAAACTTTTTTCTCCACTGCTTCAAAGTAATAAACATCCTTCAATTTTATCTTTTGCAGATGTTCATCTTTGGTTACCCACAAAAAAGCATTTTTTACCTGCAGAGAATTGATCAATCGCAGTAAATCATCATCTAATGATTTTACTTTTAGGACGAGTTCTTCCTCTCCTTCGTCAATGATATCCACTTTAATTTTGATAGAAAAACCTCCCAACCTTACCAGAATATTATACATAAAAAACAAATATAATTGTTTTAATTCCTTCTGTTATTTATTTTATATGAAAAGTCTGTTTGATTGATTTTATCTATCCAAAGGAGATACTGTTGTTTTTTTCCGATCAACACGTATTCTCCTCCTCTTACATCAACCTTTTTTATCAATGCTTCAGAATCAAGCTGTAATACAACAGGTTTACTTGCCTCAAGCACAGGCTTGTTACTTTTTTTATAACACAGTTTATAATCGTCATTTTCAGGATTAACAATTGAAATAGTATAGCAATGGTGTGCGATGATCTGCTTTTTGATTCGCCGCCAAAATAGATACAGGATACCAATGAAAGCAAGGATGCCCAAGGCGATCACTAAGAATAACAGCCATTTTTGTTTTTTCTTGAGAGCGGCCAGTTCTTGTTTGGCTTTAGTCGGCAGCTTCGTTCGTTCGCCGGTCACCAGTAAGCGATGAGAGTTGACCATATAGGGCGTGCAGGTGAGCAGTGTGACTAAATCTTTTTGCGGTTCAATTTTTAATTGCTCGGTTTCTTCCGGTTTGACCACTTGTATTTTTTTTACCTTGTACGCAAAAGTATTCCCGCCAATCTCGATGTAAAAGAGGTCCTTCTTTTTTAACTCGGGCAGATCGCTAAAAAATTTCGCTTTCGACAATCCGCGGTGGGCAGAGATTACTGCATGAGTATTTTCCCCGCCGATCGGATAAGAGGTTCCCTCTAACAAGGAAGAGCCCCGTTCAAGAAAAAAATCACTGGTCCGATCGAAAATCGGCAAGCTGACATCGATCTTAGGAATCGAGATAGTGCCAATCGTATGATCCGATAAATAATCAGGATTTTTCGAAAAATCCTTTTCATCCTCTTTACCGGAAAAAGGATCTCCGCCAGCATTGATACCTTCTAACGCCAGCTTGGCATTTTTTTCTAGCATCTTTTTTTGCGAAGCAGCCATATTTTTTTGATCCTCGCGATTCGCCTTTTCTTGCGCGTCCTCAATAATACGCTGATCAAGATACGACATGACTGTATTCCCCACAAAAGGATAGGCAATGGCCCCAATCCCAAATATCAAAATCAGCATCATGAGGACGTCGACGATGATCTTTCTCTGCCATTTCTTCATTGAGCCACTCCCTTTAATACAAAGGCCGAGATTCAAATCACAAGTGATTGATATCCCGGCCTATGATTGATCATTTGTTTGCTTTAGTCTTCAGCTGTTTCTTTATTGCGTAAGAAGTACACGCCAACCGCTAGGACTGCTACTACACCGACTGCGATAATCGCGTAGATGCCGTTGCCGCCTGTTCCTGGCAAAGTACCTTTGCGTTTGTTTTCTACTTCAGTTTCAGAACCGACTACAATTGTTGATGTGTAAGTTCCATAGTCAACAGTAAATGGAATATCTGCTGTCAATGCTACATAGTTATTATTTGGTGCTTTTGTTTCTTCTAACCAGTATTGAACTAATTCTTTGCCCACTGTTGCTGGGTGTGATGGATCCCCGATTGAAGAGCTTCCTGGTACTGTTTCTAAAGGTAAAGCTGTTCCACTTGCATCGTGACTCACAGTTCCTTCAAGACCTGAAACAGTGAATAACCCGCCGCCTGCAGAAGTCAAAACTAAAGCGTCTGTCTTAGTTGTTGACCAACGAGAAGGGCTAGTTGGTGTTGCTTGAGCGATCATGTACTCAGTCACGCCATTGTTTTTACGTTTAACGATGAATTCTGCGCCATCTAATGAAGATCCATTGTCTTGGTCAACTTTTTCAAAGCGACGTCCGTAAGTAATCACATCATCACCAGTCCAAGGTAAGGTTTGTAACCCATTCGTTGGATTATTTTCATATTGTAACGTTGCTTGGTTATCGATCCATGTATCTGGAACTGTATTTTCATCTAAATACATGCGATATTTGAAGACTAATTTTTTCCCAGCGTAAGCACCAAGTTTTGTAACATCGGGTGTTTGATTTGCCAAACTATCTTTATCATTAAAGAATACGTGGAAGATATTGTCATAACCTGTTTTGATCGGTGTTCCACTTGGATCTGCGACTACTGAGAAGTCCACATCACTTATTGCTGTTAAAGTAACTCCATCTGCTTCTACTACATAAAGTCCTTGATTATCTAAATAGTGCAAGTTTGGTTGTGACTCATCACGTAAGAAGAACTGCGTATAACGATAAACTGGATTTAACGGATCATTATTTGCTAAACCGTCGATCCCTACTGGTACATCAAACGTGATCTTAAATTCGATTGGTTCGCCAACAGTGAAATCATCTTTGATTTCTTTTTCTTTTTCTACATCAATATCATCTGTTTGAACGTTTTTTGGATATAAGAAAATTTCAGAAAGCTTGTCATTGGTAGGTGTTCCATCTGCATTCATTTTGTAGACTGGGAAAATCACTACCATGTTGTCTGCTTTATTTGCATTAGAAACGTTGCTTGGACGAGACGTTTCAACGAATAGATAGACAGCATCTTTTTCTACCGAATTTACTGTTACTTTATCTGGTAACGTAAATTTAGTATGACCAGTCGCATCTGTGATTTGCTCAGCAGCTGCTACAGATAGTCCAGCTTCTCCAGCCGCTGCAATCGCATCACGCAAATCATTAACTGACTTAGATGGATCTGCCGCTGCTAGTGTGTAGAATTTTTCCGTTGCATCATAAACCGTGAAACCAACATCTTTTAATGGACGTCCGCCATTGTTCGTATGCCAATCTTCGTCTTTTTCCCCGGTATTTTGAATATCTGTTGGTTTTGTATCATAAGCCCCCTTATAAATATTTACATCAACATCTGTTGATGCTGCTTCGGCTACAAGCCCGCTGCCTAATAATCCAGTAAAGCTGCTTGCCATGAAGATAATAACGCCCAATAATCCCCAAATCTTTCTCTTAATTCTCATGCCTAATACTCCTTTTCGTTTTTCTTAAAATAATCACTGTGAGAACACAGATAACACCAATAACTAATAAATAAATCGATTGAGTCATCCCGGTTTGCGGCAATCGTCGGTCAGGCAAACGATACGTTAATCGCTCGAATATCCCTGGTGTACCGTCGTTCGGACTGCCCGTTGGCGGTAATTTCTTATTTTCACCCTTCTTATTAACGATTTTCAGCGGTTCTTTAGTTTCGCCGCTGGCTTCATTAATCTCAAAATCAATAAAATGATTTTCTGGTAAAAAGTAGCCATCTGGTGCTTTGACTTCTAGCAAGGAATAGTTGCCATATTCCATTCCGTCTAGCTCAAAGAATCCTTGATCGTTTGAGGTCAAAATCAATAGCTCATCCGTGTGTTCATTGCCATACTCGGCTGTGACCCATTCTTTTTTCTTCGTTAGATAAAGCGTGTCTTTATTCGCAACGACAAAGCTTGCATCCTTTAACGCATCGCCGGATTTTTCATCGACTTTTTTGAACTGCTTCTTGCCAGCTATGCGATTGTTGTAAACAACTGGCAGCTTATCCTTTTGCGATAAAGCGCCGACTTCGATTCCGTTGATCAAGATCAGTTGCCGCTGATCTTTTGGTATCTCCACCGCTATTTTGCGTGATTGGTCTGATATTTCGTAACCATCCACTGTTGCGACCTCTTCAAATTGATATGTGCCGCTTTTCAGTCCAAGATTGGGACGGACGATTCCGTCTTGATCAGAAACCATTTTTTTCACACGTTCATCTTTTAAAGGCGAGTCGGTGACATCTTTTTCAGAAAGCCAGTCGCTGACTGAGCCGGCGGTGGTTCTTAAATAGAATTTCTCGCCCTTCTCATTCTTCGATAAAACGAAGCTTGCGCCAGCTAATGGCTTCGTGGATCCGTCATAATCCTTCGCCATTTTGACAAAATAGGGTTCACGAATATACGCTCTGTTTTTGGTGTAAACATGTGTTGCACCTGATGCGAATAATTCGCTGTCTAAAACTAAATAGCTGGATAATCCGTCATGATCGACTGGTAGACTGTCGCCGCTGTCTAATTCGACGATCAGATAGATTTGCTTGTTGCCTGTTTCCAATGAAACGGAGAGCAAGCCATCTTCAGTCACACTATTTCCGCTGCTATCAGTAAAGCTGCCCTTTGCTGTTTCTTTGGTTTGAAGGAATTTGATTCCTTGGTAACGCGACTGGATAGCTGCAAGATTCGCATGATTCGGTGTTGCTAACACCTCTAACTCGTTGCGTAGGACGTTGACCTCGTCAGCGATAAATTCTTTGGCTTGATCCAAAGTAATATTTAAGCCGTTGAGGTAATCACTAACTTCAAAGATGGCAAAGGTCGCTCCATTAACGCCATATGAATCCTTCAACAGCTCCGCATTTCCCAGCTCACCGCTTTGATTGATTTGGCTAGGCGCTTCTTGATTTACAAACAATCGTTTATGGAGATGGACTTGTGTTTCGGCTGCGTTCGCTGATTGAGTCCAGAAAAGACCAACCATACAGACCATTAACAGAGAAAGAATATGCTTCATTTTCATCGTCCATCACCTGCCTTTTTTTGCTTGAATAGTTCGTTCGCAAAATAGAGGAGCACGATCATCAAGGAAACGACTGCCATTCCAATAATCAATGAATGACCATTGCCGCCAGTTTCAGGTAACGTACCCTTCGGATGATTTTCAACCGTTACAACATTGGCCGGTGCTAATTGACCGCCGGTAATCGTGAATGTTACTGGTTTAGAAAGCTGTACATAGCCAGTCGGTGCTTGGGTTTCTACAAAATAGAAGGTTCCTTCTGGCATGCCAGTAATCACTAATTTCCCTGCTGGTGTCACGACATTTTCTAATTGGAAATTCCAAGTCGAGCCCGTTTTGACCGCCTTGTAGGTTCCCTTAGCTGCCGTTCCATCGCCAACTTCCAATTCTTCTGGAGCAAAGAAAGTCGTACCCGCACTATCAGTAGCTACTTTAAATTTCGCGCCCTTCAAGTTCTTATCATTCGTGGCATCTTTCTTCTCCAGCGTTACACCGCCTTCTGCTCGATCATTGGTTACATCATAGGTGATCGTTACACCCTCATCCGTGATCTCGCTGACAGCGGTCTTGCCGTCACCGACAATTTTGTGACCATCCGGAGCTTTGGTTTCCAGCAGGTAGTACTTCCCTAAAGGCAAGCCGGTGATGTTGATCTCACCCTTCGTTCCGGTACTTTCAATAAATTCATATTTTTTACTGGTCGTATTGTACTTGTACTCGTAGTTTTTACCGGTAACAAATTTCGTTCCCATTTTGCTTTCCGAAGTGTCTGGATTAACTAAGTACAATTCAAATTCAGCACCGTTTAGCAGCTCACCATCAGGATTCTTTTTCGTGAGCTTCAATTTTCCGACTTTTTGTCGGTTCTCTCTCGTTACACTGACCTCGTCTCCATCAGCGGTAATTTTGACCGAACCAGACTTGCCATTGTCGTCATACATGTAGCCGTCTGGCGCCGCTTCTTCTTGGAAATAATACTCATCAATTGGCAACCCTGAGACAGTGATTTCTCCTTTTATACCAGTTGCTCCACCATCTTCTACCAATTCATAAGCTTTACTTGTATCGTTGTATTGATACTTATAATTTTTACCCGTTTCCAATAAAACCTGCGGCGTAACCAGCTCACTGCCATCTTTCTTGCGAAGGGTGAACTTGGCACCATTCAGTTTTTCGCCCGTGTCGGCATCTTTTTTTACTAAGGTAATTTTCCCTTTTGCTAGCACATTGTAGGCACTTACCGCAACGCCTTCTGCGGCGCTTTTATCGATCGTAAAATAATACTTACCAGACTCATTTTTTCCATCTGGTGGAACGATCTCCAATTTATCCGTGTATCCTGGATTAGGGTTGTTCAGCTCAACCAAACAATAATTTCCATCTGTCAAATTCTCATAAAGCAAGACACCGTTGCTATCTGTTTTCTTCTTTCCTCCTGTAATCGCGACATAGGTATTTGAACCAGGGGGAGTTTCTTTTCTTAACTCAAACTCGACATTTCTTAAGATAACTTGAGTGTCCTTATCCATCTTCTTCAAACGGAATGTGGTTGGCGGCACGCGAGTTGCACCACCACCCCAGTTACTGACAGTGACTTTACTTGCGTCACTCTCTTCACCAGTATCATTAGTTTCCCAATATACTGTTGCTTTGTTTTCAATAATCGATCCTTCGCCTAGGGTTGTTGTACAAGTGATTCGAACAACAAGTCCAAATGGATAATTATCATTTTCTAAATTCCCATCAACACTGAAATACTTTTCATATGCTTCTTTGGTTTTTTCACCACGAGAGGCAGTCATTTTCCCTGCGGTAACCGCTTTGTCGATTTCATCCCAAATGCGTTCTTTTGCGCTTTTGGCTGCATTACCAAAAAGTAAAAGTCCATTGCTCTTATCATTGGTTAAATTGGGCAAATCCTTAAAATTCATTACCAACAAATTACCGGAGGTGACCCCATAGCACGGATAATTATAGCTTTCAATCCGACTCTCAAAATCAGCATCGGATTCAGAAGGATTTTGTGTGATTAGCTCTAGAGGCAGGTTAGTGTTGGTTCCTGTCGAACTTAACATTTGATGGGAGATAATATTATCCGATGTCATGTTTCCATCTTCATCTGCTGCGTAAATATTCATATAGGTAGAATATTCCAACAAGGTTAGTGAAGGATCTAGTTGGTCTTTTAAAACAACTTTTTTGTACAAATTGGGACTATCACCTTCGAAGGCCTTTTTGTAATTGTCCATCATAATCGGGATATTCCAGTAAACGCGATTACTATTATTGGTCGCTCCACCGCTTTTGGTGATTGGCTTTTGATCCCCAATCGTTTTTCCCGGAAACGACTCAGATGGTTTAGGATCAATTACGATCGGATAGCTTCCAGTTTCTGTATTTCCAATTTGACCACTGCTATTTTCTTTACTCGCAGTTCCATACGCAGTAGCATAACAATCCTGTAACCCATTCCAGTTCTTTTCAACATCAGCATTGAAGGTGATTTTCAAATATTTTTTGGTCCCTATTGTTTCTAGCGTCATATCACCGATTTTATCGCCACCGCTCTCATAAAATGGCACGGTATTGCTGACAGAAGAGAAATTGAAATATTCTTCTGGCAATGCAATATAGATATAGTCACCATCTTTCAAGTTAGCCGAAGATGGAACCGTAAACGTATAATCAAAATAGACACCATCACCGACCTTGATTGTTGGTGGAGAAGGCTGGACAACACCATTTTGTACAATGTAGATAGGTGTATTACTGCCATTCTTGATATAAATATTGTTTAACTTCATATCAGTAATTGAAGTTGTTTTTTCACTTCCAGAAAGTGGTGTGATACCCCCACCTAGGGGTTTTATTGCCTGACTGCTTTCACTCGTTTTCTTTTTGGTGGTACTTTTCTTACTCGTTGTTTCTTTAGTTGGCTGCTCTTGCTTCAGAGCCAGATAAAATTCGTACGCGTTAAAGAAATTCAATGTTACCTGTGATTGTGAACGTACTTGATCAGCTAACTTAAAGTCAAAACTCACTCCTTCAACCGAAGCCTGCTGGTCGCTTTCATTGGTGAACTTTAGTTGATTATCTTCAATTAAGACAGTGATATCTTCGTGTTGATAAAGCTTCTGATCATTTGTCGTGATTTCTGCTGGAAGTCCGTAAGTGCCCTCTTCGTTTTCCCCAATGACCAGATCAAATTGCGCAACAATTGAAGCATCTGGCTCTACCTCTTGCGAAAGAGCTTTCCCCTCAATATCCGTCAGCTGCAGATTCTTTACAAAAGATTCTTCTGACGGCTGCAGGTTCTCAGCGATCGTTTGAAGCGGAAAACTTGATAAGACGATCAGCAGGATTGAAAGTATCGCCCACCAATGGCTTTTGTATTTGTTCATGATACCCTCCTTTCCCCTATGACTTTTCTAACTCCTTTTTCCATTGATCCCCTCCACTCCATCTTTTGATGTACTTATTTCCTAAGCAAAATTCAAGCAAATAATTATGTTCATTCATTATTATAATTACCCGAACTTATACGCTTATAAAATAAATACATAAAATCATTTTGAAATCATTTTTATTATATTCACGCTATTTTTATAAGGCAATATTTCCGGAATAAGATGCATTTCATTAGAATAAGAGGTTAAAATTAAGTCGCAAAACTCATTCTTCGACGTTGGAAATAAGGTAATAATCTAAAAATATTATCTAGAACCACAAAAACATTTTATGTTTCATTATTATTCAATTACTTCGATACAATTAAAGAAGTTCTCCATTTTCTCAAAAATATATAAATAAGATAATAGGGAATAAATATATTTTTATGTAAAAAAAGAAGCCGTATCCTTCCACTTGGATACGACTTCGTGATTAGAGCTTTTCCCATTCTCCTGATTCTCGATAGCTGTCCGCATAGGCTTCAGCCTGTTCAACGATTTCCTGATCATAATGACAATAGGCCAACAGTTTGATCGCATTGCTGCCAGTCGTCACACCCTCTCGCAAGGTATAATCGAACAAAATATCATCCGCTGTGATCACTTCTCGGAAATGATAATTTTCATAGCGTGTACCTAATATCTGACTCAGCTCCACATCATGAGTCGCTAAGCAAATAAAGCAATTAAGCTCGGCGAATTTTTTCAGAATGATCGAAGCGGCAGCGATTCGTTCGATCATGTTGGTTCCTTTAAACATTTCATCCATGAAGATCATGGCGTAGTCATTGGATTCTGCGATCTTTATCAAACGCTTCAATGATTTTATTTCCGCCATATAAAAACTGTCTCCAGTAACAATGTCATCCTTCAAATTCATCGAACTATAAACGTGACAAGGTTTAAAGGTATAACTTTTCGCCAGACACGTATTGAAGAGCTGTCCGAAGATCGTATTGATCGCTAACGTTCGAGCAAATGTTGATTTTCCGCTGGCATTTGAACCTGTGATCAATATCTTATTTCCAATACTGCGAGAATTAGGAACGGGCTCTCTCAATAGCGGGTGGATGATTTCCTCAAAAGTCACCTCATTTGTATCGCTGAAATACGGCTGACAATAATAAGGCAAGCTTTCCCGATAGGAAGCTAGAGAAATACACAATTCGACATACCCAATCGTCTCATATAATTTCAATGCCTCCTTGCGATATTTCTGAAACATTCGGACCATCGCATAATACGCATAGCCATACAAAGAAAAGTACGAAGTAATGATCATCATCAGGCTATTGGATGAGCCAGAAACTTGAACAAGATAATCCGCTAATCCCGTGATATTTTTGAAGACCTTTAGATTCTTACGCAATTGTTCCGTTTCTGCTTTAAAAGCAGGCAAATCGAGCTTCACCATCACCTTAGCAGCCCGAACCATTCTGGTAAACATCCCCATCGCTTCAAAGGCTTGATAGATTTTCCGCAAAACAATCGAAAACAAAATCAATCCCAAGCAAAAGCTCAAACAAACAGCCAAGACACCATAATCAATATCGATCGCCAGCCAAATCAAACTCCCGACCCCGATCACTGTTACTAAAACAATCGGCAGCATCGAGATTTTTGGAAACTTGCTGGGCTCTAATAATAAATCAACCAATTGATTATTCGTCTTCCGTCCAATCCGATAAAAAGCAAATTGCAGCCGTTCACGTGCCTCAGCACTCTCACTCATGCACTGAACAGCTTCTTCAAAATGAGCCAAATCTGGATTTTTCTGTTTTCTGAAGAAATAATAGCTATATTCATCACCAATACTGGACTGCGTATTTTTCATCTGTTTGAAGATCTGATCCATATTCAGATCATTAAAGGTGATATCATCAATCGCCGACTCGTCTGTTTTCTTGTGCTGATAATACTTTTTCATACTGGCATAGTCCCGTTCATCCAACTTCCATTCAGGCTGCTTGCCGTATTCCTCCTTGATTCTCGCTTTGATTTTTAGATTCCGGCGATACAAGAAGTAAAAATAAAATAGAAAGAAAATCCCAACAATCCCTATAGCAATTCCATAATACCCGATAACTCCCAATAACTTTCCCTCGCATTCCTTTTAGAATATCTTACCATTAAAAAACAGCATCCTGATATAGAATCAGCGAGCTGCTTAATGAAGAATATTAACTATTCGAAATACATAAATTTCGCTCTGCTTCTTCTAATCTATGTAAACAAACATGATCCTGATTCTCCAAAAAGACGATGGAGAATTTTAATCAAAAAACAGAATCGAATTGAGCTTTCTAGGTTTCTGTTACCGAGAATGAATGATACAATAGTGAATTGTATTGAACCAGATGCCAGTTTAATAAAAGGCTACAGCTTATTCAGTAAGTTGGAATAGAAAGAATAATTATTTCTGTTGAATTACTACTTTGATAGAAACGAGGAGAATATATTTAATGACCAATGCACTTGAAATAAAAGAGTTAAAAAAAGTCTACGCCACTGGTGTTGAGGCTTTAAAAGGGATTGATCTGACCGTTGAGGAAGGCGATTTTTATGCGCTTCTGGGTCCCAATGGCGCTGGAAAATCCACGACCATCGGAATCATCACTTCTTTAGTCAATAAAACCGCAGGCAAAGTAAAAGTTTTCGACTATGATTTGGACACAGAGCTAGTCATGGCGAAGCAGCAAATCGGCTTAGTGCCGCAGGAATTCAACTTCAATCCGTTTGAGACTGTCCAACAGATCGTTGTTAATCAAGCCGGCTATTATGGGGTTCCCCGTAAAGAAGCCCTGATCCGCAGTGAAAAATATTTGAAGCAATCTGATCTATGGGAGAAGCGCAATGTCAGAGCGCGGATGCTTTCTGGCGGGATGAAGCGCCGCTTAATGATTGCCCGTGCGTTGATGCACGAACCGCGCTTGTTGATCTTGGATGAGCCAACAGCCGGTGTCGATATTGAACTGCGCCGAGAAATGTGGACATTCTTAAGAGAGTTGAATGCCAATGGAACCACGATCATCTTAACGACCCACTATTTGGAAGAAGCCGAGATGCTTTGCCGCAATATTGGGATCATCCAATCTGGTGAACTGATCGAAAACACCAGCATGAAATCTTTACTATCGAAATTACAGTTTGAAACCTTTATTTTTGATCTTGAACCTTATGACAAGCAACCAGTAATCACTGGCTTCAAACATAGCTTTGAAGACGATCAAACCTTAGAAGTGGAAGTCGTACGGGATCAAGGGATCAACGAATTGTTCGAACAATTAACAAGTCAAGGAATCAAAGTCCTTTCCATGCGGAACAAATCCAACCGCTTAGAAGAACTATTCCTGAAAATCACGGAGGAAAATCATGTCTAATCTCTATTTTACTGCCCTTAAAAGTCTGGCAGTCAAAGAAACCAATCGCTATCTGCGGATCTGGGTACAGACTTTAGTTCCGCCAGTCATCACCACCTCGCTGTACTTTGTCATTTTCGGCAATTTGATCGGTGGACGAATCGGTGATATGGCCGGCTTCTCTTATATGGAATTTATCGTTCCCGGGTTGATTATGATGTCGGCGATCACCAGTTCATATGCCAATGTCTCGTCTTCCTTCTTCTCACAGAAATTCCAGAAGAATATTGAAGAAATCTTGGTCGCACCTGTTCCTACTCATATTATTATCTGGGGCTTTGTGACCGGCGGGGTCGGACGCAGTGTTTTAGTAGGATCGTTAGTGACGATCATCTCGCTATTTTTCGTTCCGCTGCATGTATACTCTTGGGCGATAGTAGTTATTACCTTATTAATGACCGCCATCCTATTTTCATTAGCTGGATTATTGAACGGCATCTTCGCTCAATCCTTTGATGATGTGTCGATCGTACCGACCTTTGTTTTACAACCATTGACTTACCTTGGTGGGGTCTTCTACGCTATTTCCATGCTGCCGCCATTCTGGCAAGCTGTCTCAAAAATCAATCCGATCGTCTATATGATCTCCGGTTTTCGCTATGGCTTCCTGGGCGTGATGGACGTATCGATCGTCGTATCAATGTCGATCTTAGTATTATTCATTGTGGTTCTTTACAGCGTTTGCTGGTATTTAATTGATCGCGGGCGTGGGTTAAGAAGTTAAAAAAAGAGAGTTGCATTTGAGCAATTGACTCAAATGCAACTCTTTTTTTATTTTAGTGCTTGCTTCATCATCTGCAACAACTTCTCCACGTCTCCTGGTCTTGTATTTCCGGTCTTAGGATCAATAATCGAACTATAGACATGGGGGATGATTTTTTTGACGCCTGCATCCACCGCTATTTGGACAATCTCCGCAAAATTGTCCAGATCTATCCCGCCGGTTGGCTCCAAGTAGAAATCATATTTAGCACAAGCTTCAGCCACTGCTTGATACTCCTCTTTATGAGACAAGCCCTTCATCGGGAAGTATTTCACCGAGCTGCCCCCCATATCCTGCAGCAGTTTAATTGCTGTTTCGATTGGCACGGTGGCTTCTGGTGCCTGCGAACTTAATGGTCCAGTCGCAATATTGACATAGCCGACTTTTCCAGTTGGTGAGACTAAACCGTTAATGATTGTTTCCTTCTGTCCTAATAGTGCGCGGGAAGTTCCCACCCCAGTAAACACTTGATTGACATGTTGCGGCTGTAAAACAGCGGAGATGCGTGAGACCATTTGACTTTGATTAGGATCACCAGCCCCTAACCCAACAGATAAGGCATTCTCCGTTGCCGCTTGATATAACTTCATATCTGCAATCGCCGCTTCATCGGTAGCATAATTCTTCGACAATACACCTAGTACAACATGCTCTTCTGCAGCATCATAACAATCTTTGGCATTCTCTACAGAATTGGCTAAGACATTTAAACAGATCCGATCATTTAAATAATTGGGACTTAATGACATAGTTCATATTCCTCATTTCATAATTTCTTGCAAACGTTGAACGATTTTCTCCATTTCTTGCTCATTAACCGAACGAACATCAAACTCAATAATTCCGTTATTCGCTTGGTATTCCCGTGTATAAATTGCCGGATTTTCTTCTTTCAGTTCAGCAATGACTTCCTTGGCTGATTTTGAGCCGCTGACTTTAAGACTCCCTCGATAAATATCGCGTCCAGCGCCATCTTGTACAATCTTCGCTTCTAAGCCAGCAATTTGATTGACTACTGCGATAAATGGTTCCAAGCGCTGCTTCATCGCGTTGCCAGATTCGCTGCCATGAGCCAAATAATCTTCCACCGCTTGTGTAAACCCCAACACATTATCCTTGCCGATCTTCATTGAACGGCCGATTCCTTTGCTCTGCAATCTCACCCATTCCACATACTGCTGCTTGCCGATAACTAATCCAGCGCTGGGGCCTTCGATCGCCTTAGCCCCTGAATAAATCACTAGATCGGCACCTGCTTGAGTATAGTTGAAAAGATCCTCTTCCGCAGCGGCATCCACAATCAAAGGGAGATCGTATTTTCTAGCTACTCCGACTGCTTCTTCTACGCTCAGCATACTTTTTTGGACTGTATGATGGCTTTTTATATACAAAATTGCCGCTGTTTCAGCTGTTATCATCATTTCTAAATGTTCCGCTGAACACATATTGGCATAACCGGCCTCAACAACTTTTCCGCCGCCCTGCTGAACCATGACCTCCACCGGAGTACCATAATCCACATTGTGCCCTTTTGGAAGGATGATCTCACGCTTCGTTATCTTAGAAGTATAAGGATGGTACACGTGATAGAGACTGCCTTCGCCAATCACCGCGGCAACAGACTGAGCGATGCCTGCCGAAGCAGAAGAAACGATTTGCGCACCTTCTGTTTTCAGCAAGCCAGCCAGATACTTCCCTGTTTGAACCATTAAATCACTCATCTCAAAGAAATGTTCGCCGCCAAAGCGCTGGGCTTCCATTACTTTTTTCGATACCTTCGACACGCCTAAAATCGTCATTCGTCCAGACGCGTTGATGACTTCTTTTAGACCAAATTTTTCATAGCTGATCATGTTTACACCTTCATTTTTATAATAGTCCGAAGAACGATGCGACGATACTGATTATGACGATCGTGCCGATAATGATACCGTAGCGCGGACCTTTTTTAACCATAAAATAGTAAATCGCGAACACCGCAGTCAGCGGCAACAAGCCTCTCACGATCTGATCAAAAATATCTTGTAAAATAATCGTAGCACCACCGGGAACTTTGAATTTCATTGGGCTGGTGATATTTACATAGCTGGCACTCAGAGCCCCCATCATCATCATTCCTAAAACATTGGCAGCATAGATCACTTGCTTGATCTTGCCGTCCTTCAGCAAGCTCAAAATCGAATTACGTCCTAGCGTATAGGATTTATTGATTAACAACCAGCTGATATACATCGTTACTGCTGTATAAATCACAATTGGTCCAATCCCGCCGATCGCATTCCCATTCGAAGCCATTGGAATAAAGATCGAGATGATCAGCGGCATAACAGCCGCCCAAATAATTGAGTCGCCGATCCCAGCCAACGGTCCCATCAAACCAGTTTTGATCGAAGTGATCGCCGTATCCGTGATCGCTGCGCCGTTGGATTTTTCTTCCTCCATCGCAATAACGATCCCTTGAATAGAAGAACCGATCGTTCCCTCTGTGTTAAAGAAATTCAAATGGCGTTTCAAGGCTTCTCTTTGCGCATCCTCATCATCAGCATACAGCTTTTTGACCGCCGGAATCATTGAAGCACAAAAGACCAAACTTTGCAGACGCTCATAGGAATTGGATAGCTCACAACCTAATTGATAGATCCAGAATGAACGAGATAATTCTTTCTTCGTAATTTTCTTTTGCTCTAATTGCTGTTCGTTTTTTTCTGTCATTTGTTCCATTATGCTGCCGCCTCCTCATCTAACGCTTTGTTTCTAACCAAGAATGCTATACAGATACCAATAATTGCTACAGCCATGACCTCCGCACCAAAGTAAACAACGGCCACAAAACCGATCAAGAAATAAGGAATCAAATGCTTCTTCCCGATTACCATAATCGTTAAAGCAAATCCAAGGGCTGGCAAAATTCCACCCATAACTTCAAAGCCATGCATCAGCCATTTCGGAATCACATCTAAAATCTGATTGACGATCGATTGACCAAAGAAATTCGCAGCGAACACAAGCGGAAAACGAATAACAAAACCAGCCATTGCAGGATAAAGAAATGCTGCCCGATAAATCCCTGAATAATTTAAATCCTCCGCATATTTGTCTGCCATGTGAACCCAAGTCGCATTGATCGTCCGGCGAAGCTGATCCATGAATACGCCCAATACACCAAACGGCACCGCCAACGCAATCGCCGCTTCCGCATTCATACCAACACCTAAAGCAATCGGAATCGCAATAGCAGATGCAAGCGCCGGATCACTCGGAACATTTCCGCCAGGTGTCGAGGTTACACCCAAGTAAACCAGCTGAATCCCTGCACCGATCACCATCGCCTCCGCCAATTTACCTGTCGCAACTCCCGCGATCAACGCCGCCGAAAGCGGCTGGGAAAGCATTCCTGAGAAGGTGTAGCCAAAACGCAGACGCGCAAACCAATAGTACAACCCCATCACGATTGAAATACCTAGAACACCCATAATTCAAACACTCCTTTTTCATATTAATGTATTTATTTTTCCTTCAGAAAAATAAGTTTGATTTTCAAGCCGTATACCATCTAACTAGATTTTGTTCATTGATTTGTTCTGAACTTTCGTTTTCATTTCGCATCAAGTAAACTGTGAAAAGTTAGACTGGCATCCTTTTTCATATTAATGTATTTATTTTTCCTTCAGAAAAATAAGTTTGATTTTCAAGCCGTATACCATCTAACTAGATTTTGTTCATTGATTTGTTCTGAACTTTCGTTTTCATTTCGTATCAAGTAAACTGTGAAAAGTTAGACTGGCATCCTTTTTCTTTTATAGTGATTTGTATTTTTCGATTAATTTTTGGATCGGTACTGGTGTTTCTTCTGGAATGGCTTGGAAGTATACGTCCATTTCCTTCGCTAATAGTCCTTCTAAGATTTCGACATCTTCTTCGGATAGATTAATATTTTTCACGACGTTTTTACGACTAGGTCCGCCGCCTAATCCGCCGACCTGAATCGCTTCGGTCACGATCCCAGCTTCGACCATTTCCTTTAAGGTGGTTAAATCAGGAACTAAAAATAATACCTTCGTATTTTTTGTTGACGCTTCATTCTCCCAATAATTTTTAACTGATCCTGTTCCTTTGATGATGACTTCCACTCCCGGAGGTGCCGCCATCAAGTAAATACTTTGCAGAAATTCATCCTGTTCCAATTCATCACTCACTACAATGATTTCATTCGCTGCTGATTGTTGCAGCCATTTAGTAACAACTTGACCATGAATCAAGCGACTATCTACTCTTGCTAACACGATTTTTGACATTTTACTCATCCTTTACTGTTTAATGGGTAATTCCAATATTTGACAACTATCAACGACTGTCCTGTGAATCTCCTGCGCCAACTCCCTTGTAAACCCGCCAGCCTCCTGCTTCATGACTGCCTCCAATAACATAGATGCACACAATCCTGAAATTGCCACGACTTCATAATCCTTTGACAAGCGCAACGCGACATTACTTGGTGTTCCACCCTTGATATCTGTTAGAATCAACAGTTTATCGCTCCATTTCAATTGATCAATCTGCGCTTTGACTCGCTCCAAATAATCTGGCAAAGAATCTTCTGCGTTTAAAGCAACCTCATGAACATTGCTGATTTCTCCAACAATCATTTGAACACTTTTTAAAAGCTCTAGTCCCCAACCATTATGTGTCAAAATTAAAATCGGCTCTTTTTCCATACCCTCAATCCTCGCTTCCACTAACATTGTTTTCACTTTCCTATAAAGCAAGTGCTGTGCCAAAAAAATAACCCTTTAGAAAAGGGCTATTTCTTGCGGTTTAGACATTGACTTCAAACAACAATTCATAAATATATTTCACTTCAAGCGGCGGAATGACGACATTGTATGACACTTCGATCGGTCGGAAGGCCATTTTTATGACAGATGCTAATTCTGGCAGCTCCCGATATGACAGTTCATAAGACGTATGGTCGTATTCCGGATGTTGAATCTGCCGTTCGATCATACAGGCACAGTGAATGATGAAGCGCAGAAGTCGTTTTTCATCACTTTTCTTTTTCGTTTGCATGCAGATATCCGAATAAATCTTGGATAATTCGATCGTAATACTTTTCGGATTCAAAATAACCAATAAATCGGTAATGGCTTCAATCGACAAGCCCTGAATGTATTTGGCCGAGACCTTTTTCAGTACCGCTTGGTTCTCATCTTTGGTTAAATCAAAGCCCAGCATTTGAAAAACTAATCGAATTCCTTGATCCGATAATAAATTATCTAACGAGACAAACGGAATATCAGGTATTTCTGTCTTCACAGTCCCGATAATCCCAACTAGCTTTTCATCTTCATGAACAAAGGATAGCAGTCCACTGAGATCCTCCAGCTCCTTTTTCTCCAGCGTAATAATTCTCACGTTGGTCAATAATTCTTGCGGGAACGTATTCAGCAGCAGCTTTTCGATCTTTAGTGCTGTACCTAAACCCGTCAGACAAGAAATGACCAAAACTTTGGAATCCTCAAAATTCCCTTTGCGGCAAATCAAGGCTTTATGATTCTTTTCTTTTAGAACAGGTAATAGGTATTCAAAATTGGTTGACTCATAAATCACTTCACGCGCCACCTCAAGCAAGGTCAGCAGATTAATATTGCTGATCAAGAGTACCTCGATTTGAAATTCCTGACTGATCACATTACCAAAATAGACGAGTGAACCGATGTCTACCATCAGAATCAATTTACTGTAGCCGTTATCTCTGACGACATTTCGCACCTTGTCCAGCGTTTCCTCCACCGACTGATTGATCGGCATATTGACCGAATTCATCAGACTCGTTGAAAACAGAACGTTGGTATATTCCACCATGCTGGAGGCTGTGGCACTGCCATGAGCAACCACCACGATCCCGCATTTTTCATCCAGCTCATAGCGGCGATCCGTCGCCTTGGTTTTCCGAATAAACAAATCATAAAAAATGATTTCGGTATTCGGCAGCTTTAAAGCAAAGTAATCTTCAATATACAAAACAATCTTTTCCGCCAGTTGATAGTTTTCGATTTTTCCTGAATAAATATTTTTCGTCAGATCAAAAAAATCTTCATTGATCTGAGCCGAATAAAAGACGCTGGAATAAATGTGGGCCGCCAAAACATCCTTCAAATTCTCCGGCAGCAGAATCGCCAGCTCCTGTTCGATGTATTGAATGATTTGATTGATTTGTCCATAGAACTGCTCGTCAATCTCATGGTCTTCTGATACGGTCTGACTAAAAAGATCCATGTCGTAAAGCTGATCCAGCTTGTTTTGCATCATCGCGACGGCATCCTTCGACGAAATATTGACGTTCTTAAGATCGGCGTATTCCTTCAATAAGAAATTATAAAACCGATCGTTCTGCTTATCCTTCACCTGCAGCAGCTGCTCCACATGCGGATAAAAATAATCATGCTGAATATTGATTCCGCGGCTGGGAACATACTCATTCAACACCACGATATCCTTCGTATCGACTGTATTCTCATCTAGCATCCCTAGCGGCAAATCGATTTTCAATTCATGTATTTCATAATCAATCGCATCGAGATAGGCCTGGGCACAAATAAATTGAATCTCTGACTTCAATTCTCCAACATTGGCCTTATATTTAGAGAACACCAAATACTTCAAGGTATTATAAGAAATGAAAATATCCTTCTGAATTCCCTGACTTTCCTCCATAAAAAAGGTCAGAATCAATTGGATTTTTTCTTTGATCGAACGCTCAGACAAGCTGGGAATATGTAGATTGACCGGTATCCGCCGCAAAAAGGTTTTTAGGAAGGTCTTCTCCAGCTCTTCGGTCGTGGCGAAAATAAACTTGATCGACACATGCCGCTGCTTCTCCGCTTCCCCCATCCGAGTAAAGTAACCTTTGTCTAATAAAGTAAATAGCTTTTCCTGTCCTTCGTTGGTCAGCCGATGAACCTCATCTAAAAAGAAAAATCCGCCGTCTGCTAGTTCCACTAAACCTTGATGGTCATTGTCTGCTCCGGTAAAGCTGCCTTTTTTGTACCCAAATAAATGGGAAGTTAACAGCTCTGGATTATTAAAGTATTCTGCACAGTTAAAGTAAATGAATGGTACCTCGGTCCCCGTTTTTACTTCGAAAAACTCATGCAGGTGTTCAGCTAACAAGGTTTTCCCAACACCCGATTCACCCGTCAACATAATATTCAGCCCTTTAGGCGGATATAAGACAGCCGCCTTCATCTTTTTGATACTGTCAGCCAGACTGCCATCATGACCAATCACTTTTGAAAATGGATTTTTTCGCAGCTCCTGCTTTAATAGCTCCTTTTTCTCTAGCTCTTGCTGAATTTCCTTTTTCAGCTCATCTAATGAAGCGTATTCATCCTTTCGCGGAGAAAAAAAGAACACTTTTTCCAAAACTGAACGTGCGAAAAACAGGACTGGACGTGATTTCACCTTGATTACTTGATGTTCGCCAGTTAATTTTGTCAAATCCTCACTGACCGCCGTCCGGGCATAGCCCGTTACTCCACAGATATCCTTTACCCTACAACCGATTAAGTTGCTGGCAGTCACTTCATGCTGTTGATGGAATTCGTAAAGACATTCAAATATCGTATCAATCCTCATAGGCTTCTCCTTCAAAGAGTCGTTAGCTTGTTTTTATCATCTAGTGAGTTAGAAAGCAATACATTTTTACCTTTCAAGCACTTCATATTGCTCATCCCGAACCCAAACCACCTGATGATCATTGATCACTGCTAGCTCTTTCTGATCCTGATTTTCCTGTACCATCTGCTCCGATGACACCTTAAATTCTCGGCTTTGATAATGAGGAACGACATAAAAGTCCACCAGCCCTAGACCTGTATAATCTGTCAGATCAGTGGCTTTTGCCGGATCGTCCATGATTGAGGAATAACCGATATCGGGACAAGCAACGATCGCTCCGGCTGATTCGCCAATGTAGAGCTTACCCTGATTCACCTCATCAATAATCAGCTGATCGGCTCCCGTCCTACGTAGTTCTTGAAGCAGGAAAAAAGTATTGCCGCCTGCCACAAAAATGATGTCATTCTTGGCTAATGTAGCTTTAATCTGTTGATGATCCGCCTGCGAAATCTCCAGCTCTTCCACCTTCATTCCGCTGAAGCGCAGAGCCCATTTGCCGATTCGAATAAAGAAGCCAAGCTTCTCAACTTTGCTGGCGGTTGGGATATAGGTCACCGTTTTGCCCTTCACGTCTTCAATCGATTTAAGTAATCCCGCCACATTTTGAAACACTGAAACCAAAAACAGCTTTTTCATTCTCGCTCCCTCTCTTTCTGCAGCTTCTTCTATTCATTATAAGTGAGCGTAAAGGACAAAAAAACTGATTTCGAACGTGTTGTCGTTCAAAACCAGTTGTGATCATTAATAATAAACTTCGTCCAAGAAAAGACCTTGTGCTGGAGCTGTTTCGCCAGCGTTTTGACGGACTTTATTTTCTAACACTTCATCGATGATATCCACCGATAATTTTCCGGCTCCGATCTCCAGAATCGTTCCCATTAAAATGCGCACCATCTTGTGCAGGAAGCCATCGCCGACGAAAGTAAAGTGCAGCATGCTGCCTTCACGTTCAATCGAGATGCTATCAATCGTTCGTGTTGTAGACTTTTTGGTCTTTTTCAATGCAGAAAAACCGATGAAGTCATGCTTGCCGATCAGCTTCTCGCAGGCTTCATTCATTTTCTCCATGTCTAATTTATCAGGAACATAAAAGCTGTGATAGCGTTCAAAGGCGGTTGGAATCGGATCGTTCCAAACATAATAGCTGTACTGCTTGCCCTTCACATTGTAACGAGCATGGAAGCGTTCCGGCATCTCCTCCACTTTTTTCACGACAATATCGCTTGGTAAATAACGATTAAAGAAGGTCAGCATTTCATTCCGTGCCATTTCTGAGTTCGTTTTAAAATTCGCGACTTGCCCATGAGCATGGGCCCCCGCATCGGTCCGGCCAGAACCAATGATCTCGATTTTTTCGCCAGTCATTTGCGCGATTACACTTTCGATTTTCCCTTGGATCGTCTTTTCTGAATCTCCTAAACGCTGCCAGCCTAGGTAACGTTTGCCATCGTATTCGATGGTTAATTTAATATTTCGCATAGGATGATATCCTCCTCTATAGTTTCCACTGACTCACTGTACCACAGAAGTCTGAGATGCTCTAGTGGATAGGATAAAAAAGGAAGCCAGAACAATGGTAAAAACTGCTCTGACTTCCTTTGAAATTAAACATATTCCATGCTCTTGCTATATTCTTTTTTGATCCGACTTAAGGCCTCCAGCAACAGCTCCCGCGGCATGCCGATGCTCAAGCGGACAAAGCCCTCGCCATCTTGAACAAAATAGCTGCCGACTACCATCGTGAGATTCGCTCGGCGGAAAAATTCCTGCATCTCCGCTTCATCCTTGAACCAATTATGGACATCGATCCAAGCTAAGAATGAAGATTCGGCCGGCATCACTTTGGCTTCTGGGATTTCCGCAAAGAAATCGTAAATGATCTGCATGTTCTCTTCCACATAGTCGATCATCTCATCCAGCCAGGCTTCACTTTCATTGTACGCCGCCACGATTGCCGGCACAGCGAATACATGCGGTGAGGTAATGGAATTCTTTTGCAGCTGATCCAACAGCGTTTCTCTGATTGTTGGATTAGGAATCACCACATAAGAAGTTTTCAATCCACCTAAGTTGAAGCCTTTATTCGGTGACAGACACAACACACTGTGCTGTGAAATCTCCGGATGGGCATTCCAGATTGAAGTAAATGTCTGGCCTTTATAGACGATGTCGCGATGGATCTCATCGCAGACCAGCAGAACATCATGGCGGATACATAATTCCGCTAATTGGAACAGCTCCTCCTTGGTCCACACCCGACCAGATGGATTTTGCGGACTGCAGAAAATGAAGAGCTTGATATCATTTTCCATCATCTGCCGTTCCATATCTGCAAAATCGAGATAGTAGCGATTATCACGATTAATTAATGAACTGCAATAGAGTTTCCGATCATTGTGTTCGACTGCTTCCGCAAACGGATCGTAGGCAGGTGTATTGATCAAAACGCCCTCGCCCTTTTCTGTATAAGCCTGCACGACATAATGCAAGGTCGAAACCGTTCCGAAGGTCAGCTTGATCCATTCTTTTTCGATGTACGTGTCATAGCGCCGCTGATTCCAATCAATCACCGCATCATAAAAATCATCCGACACATAAGAATAGCTATAGTCGCCGATACTCGCTCGCTTCATCAAGGCTGCTTGAATCGCGGGAGCGACTTCAAAGTCTATATCCGCTAAATCCATCGGGATCGCACCTTCATTCAGACCGAATTTTTCCTTCAGCACTTGATTGCTCCACTTGCGGGCATTGCCCTGTTTGCGATCGATGACCTTATCCAAGTTATACATAGCATTCACCTACACTCAATAATTCTTTCGTCGTCTGGTTTAAAGCAACGCCGACACCGTTTTGGATCACGACATCGTCTTCGATCCGGACACCCCCGATGCCCGGCAGATAGATTCCCGGCTCAACGCTCATCACCATGTTTTCCTTCAAGACCATTTGACTCTTCGGATTCAAGATCGGAATGTCGCCGCCCATCCCGATACCATGTCCCAAGCCATGACTGAAATATTCACCGTAACCAGCATTAGTAATGATCTTACGAGCAACCACATCGACTTCCTGTCCAGTCACACCTTCGCGAATAAAGTCCGACGCTGCTTGCTGGGCTTCCTTAACTACTTGATAGACCGTCTGCAATTCCTGGCTTGCTTCCCCTAGCGTGACGGTCCGAGTCATATCTGATTGGTAATCATCCAAAACGATCCCAAAATCAATCGTTATAAAATCCCCCTGTTCAAACGCTCGTTTGGTTGGGCGACCATGAGGCAGCGCACTGCGGGGACCACTGGCAACGATCGGATCAAAAGCCATCGCCGTAGCACCTTTTTTCAATGAAAGGTAATGAATCAAGGCACCCAGCTCATTTTCCTGCATGCCGATTTTGATTTCTGGCAGTAATTCTGCGAAAATTTCATCGGTCATGGCACAAGCATTTTTGATCAATTGAATTTCTTCCGCTGATTTGATCGCACGCAATTCTTGAATCTGGCTCGACCAGATCTCTACCTCAAATGCTTCAGAAAAACTACGATATTCCTGGATCGATAAGCCATTCGGTTCGATCGCCAATCGTTTGATCCCCTGCTTATGCAGCCAATCGAAGATTATCGGCAGGTAGCTGCCCTGAGGGACTTCAACATTTTCAAAACCGTCTGTTAAATCTTTTATTTCTTGTCGATAACGCCCATCAAAAAACTGCACTTGAGAAGAAGGCGTGACAACTAAATAGATGCCACTGCCTCCTAATGAACCAAAATATTTTTTGTTTTCGCGGTTTTTGATGATGATTGCGTCCTTACCCGACTCGGTCAAAAGCTGTTGGATTTTTTCAACTCTCATCTATGACACTCCTCTAGAAGTCTAGGTCCAAACCGTCCAAGATATCGGTATCGCCTTGGTCGAAGATATTTTTCTCTTCTATTTTCTTCGCTTCATCCTTCAATTCATTGCGTTCCATAATTTTGAAGAATGGTACGTAAATGGCAACCGCCAGAACTAATTGCAGCGCATTTGCAAATATTGTCCGCCAATCACCATTGGTCAGGAAACCTTCCAAAAAGACCCCGACATACGGCGGGTCAAAGATCGGTTTGTTCAACCAGCCCCAGTGCATAAAGAACATTGGCAAAGTTCCAATGATCGCCCCGCCAAATACGTGGGGAATGAACATCAATGGATTCAAAATAATCGGTGCACCAAACAAGATCGGTTCATTGATACCAAACAACGCTGGAAACAGCGAAACCTTTCCGATTTGACGATAACGTTTTGACTTCGAGATTAAACACGCAACAACACAACCAATCGAGATTCCGCAGCCGGTAAAGCCGAAGAAGGCACTTGAGGCTCCCGCAGTGTAGAAATGGGGAATCGGTTGTCCTGCTTGAAAAGCTGTAATATTTTCAGCGATAAACGCCACCATGATCGGACGTGTGATTGGGCTGAATACGGACGAATGAATCCCAAAAAAGAAGATCAAACAAATACAGAAGTTCAATGCCAAGACGGACCATGGATTGTCCATCGAACCAACCAATGGAGATAAGAAGCGGGTTAAGATCGTTGGCGGCAATTCTCCAGCTGTTTGCATCAAAGCGAATCGTCCGAGAATGAAGGTTCCACCTACCAATAAAGTGACTGGAATCAACTCAAAGGATTTGGAGACAAAGTCTGGTACCCCTTCCGGCATCCGAATCGTCATGTTGTGTTTCTTACAGAAGTTGTATAATTCCACTGTGATTAACGCCACGAACATCGCGGTAAATAGACCCTTGGCGCCAAAGTTGGCAATATCCAGCATCCCATTTTCGTCAAATACAGCGGTCATAAATAGAAAACCAAAGAGTGACAATGTCACCGCTCCTGGGATGTACAACTTGTAGTGGTTCCCTAAGTTATAGGAAATCGCTGCACAAGCGTATAAACCGATCAATCCTGTCGATAAAGTGACTGGTAGATTAAACAACTCCGCATTGCTCAAAATAAACTGACTAAAGGCATTGGACTCTCCCAGCATATTCGGTAATGCTGGCAGAATCGCAAAGAAACTTCCTAAGATAGTGAATGGTGTCATAGCAACCATCCCGGCTTTGATGGCACTCAAATGTCGTTGGTTATCAACCTTGTGAGCTAGCGGGACGAAGAAACGGTTCATAAAAGCCTCAAATTTTGCGAACATAGTATTTCTCCCCTTTTCTTTGATTAAACTGCTTGTTTCGCCAACTGATGCTTCTTATGAGTGACCAAAGCCAGTTTCATCACCGTTGCTCCATCCATTTGTCCATAGACATCTTTATCAATCACAGCATAGGGAATATCACGCGGCTCAAGAATTGATTTGATGAAGTCGATCTTATGAGTGATTTGCGGTCCGACTAAGACGATATCCCAGCCGTCAATTTGGCTTTCAATCGAATCCGCTGGGATCGCAGTAAAATCAAAGTCCGCATCATTCAGCTTGGCACTTTGTTGAACCACCTTCCGCATGTTTTGCATCAGCATATTTGTAGAGAATCCCCCGGCGCAGCATAGTAAAATTTTCATGTTCAATTTCCCCTTTATCTTTATTATTTTTATTATTGCAATACTGAAATAAGTGTTTCAATCAAATCACGAGCCAGCTGACTGGTCATGTAATGATCTTGTGCGTGAACCATCAATAAGCCAACATTCGAAGATTCCACCTCTTCATTTAACTCACGGGTGATCAGCTCTGTTTGAATGTTATGCGCTTCCAAGTCAAGGTTGCGAGATTCTTCAATCAATCCTTTTGCTAAGTCAAAGTCTTTGGTTTTGACACATTTCAACGCTTCGAAGGCTTTGGCTTTGCTTTCACCAGCGATCGAGATCAGTTGGACGATTTCTTGTTCTTCTTTTGTCATGTTGTTCTATCTCCTTGTTCATATTAATGTAATAATTTTTTTCAAAAATTAGGTTTAGTTTCTCGCCGTATACCATCCAACTAAACCTCTTGTTTCAATGTTTCAGCTTTAAAAATCTGAACTCTCTCTTTTTTTTGACAAACTGGCAAAGTTGGACTGGCACCCCTTTAAACAAAATCCACCATACGATGATAGGTTTCTTCCGTGAAATTTTTGAGTAAGCCTTCAAATAGATCGATCATTTGCTCTACATCCTGTTTATTAACGATCGAGTATGCACAATGACCATAGCGAACCGGCAAGATCGTTACGACAGTCGATTTGCCTTCATTTACTTTATGGGCTTCGCCGCCATCGGTCCCGCCTGAGTTGAACATATCCAATTGCAGCGGAATGTTTTGACTCTTCGCCGTTTCTTTGACGTAGTGAACCATTTCTAAGTTCGGTGCTAAGGTTCGGTCAAAATGGGTTAGGATCGGACCTTTGCCGATTTGTCGCTGATTGGTATGATCGCGAACCAATTCGGTGCTGAAGGTTGCCACATCAATCACAAAAACGATGTCTGGATTGATTGTCTGAACTGCCGTCTTCGCACCGCGAATCCCGACTTCTTCACTGCTGGTATTGGCAAAATGAACCGTTAATGGCAGCTCTTCATCAGCCAACCGCTTCATCAGCTCACCCATTACAAAACAGGCTAGACGATCATCAAAGGCTTTGCCGGCGTAGATATCCTTAACATCAAAGTCTTCAAACTCCGTTGCGTAACAGCCCATATTGCCAACTTCAATGCCTAAGTCAGCCACTTCTTCGGCGGTCGTTGCACCGATGTCGCAGTAAAGATTTTCCGTTTTGCCATCACGATACTCGCCGTTGATAACGCCGCTGATTTTCCGGCCGTCAAAGGTTGTTATCCGAATTTTTTGCAGATGTTGCGCGATCGGTTTTACACCGCCGACCACCATCAAATGGATCAAACCCAAATCGCTGATGCTGCGAACCATGAAGCCGACCTCATCCATATGCCCGCAGATCATGATGCTCTTGGGACTTTTGCCTTTTTTCGTAAAGATCAGGCTGCCAAGCCCGTCTGTTCTTTTTTCATAAGGCAATCCATCTAGTTCCGTTAGAATCGCTTGCCGGACTTCCTTTTCATTACTGGCAATCCCATCCGCATTGGACAAATTTTTCAAAAACTCAATGTTCACTCTGATTCCTTCTTCCTAAAACCCGTTTTAATGTATAGTAAAATTCGTGGTAATCTTTACTTTCAGCCAACGCATTGATGGCTGCCGGATGATTCATCAGCTTGCTCAGTTCTTTTGAGATTATCTGGTGAACATCCAGCTGTTCTGCCTTCAGCGAGACCATGAAGATAATTTTGGCTGTTCGTTCCGTCCCGCTGGCGCCTTCCGGTAATAAACAGACCGCTACTCGATTCTCCTTGCCGGACATGACCAGCGGATGGGGAATCGCGATCCCGTTTTGATAGATCGTGGATAAATACTCTTCCCGTTCCATCAGTGAATCCTTATATCCTGTAAAACCAACCTGCTGTTCGACTTGATCCGCTAACTCGATCAAGATATCTCTGTAAACCCGATCCTTTTCTATGCGAAACAGTGATCCGGAAAATAAGTCGAAGAAGGCGCGTTCGATTGAAAAGTTTTCGTCGCTTTTTAACAGGCTTAGATTCTCACTGACCTCTAAATAGTCAAGTTCGCTTTGTATCTCACTCATCAAAATCACTGGACAATCAACGTCGATCGTCAGCTCAATAATCGAAAAGATCAAATCCGGGAAATACTCCTGAATCTTCTCTATTTCAAACATCGAAAAGGTCTGAATCTTGGCCCATGGGAAAATCCGCCGCAGCTTCATTTCTACTAGATAAGCCATCCCGCCGCCAGAGGAACAAACGACTGCGATCCGATAAATATTTTCGATCAAAGTTTGCTGCCACTTGTGATAAGGAACCGTCATATGGGTCGCCAGATAACCAACCTCATCTGAGGCGATCTTTAGCTGGAACTTTTCCTCCAGCCATTTTGAAAACATCACCGCAAAATTGAAGATCACCGGATAGTCCTTGCTGATATCCTCCAAGTAGGGATTGCTGAAATTTACATTCTTCCGGGAACGTTCGATCAATGCCGCAACATGGAGATAGACGAGATCCAAAAACTCATGGTCCGTCGAGAAATGCGTGTTTTGCTGCTCATCCATTTGAAGGAAATAATTGGTGATCTCTTCCTTCAGCAACTGCTGATTGCTTAGAATTTCCAGCTTCTTCGTTTTCGCTAATAAGCTGGCTTCAAAATAGTCATGAATCGCTTGTTGTTTAGGGTGTGGTATCCCCGTTCCCTGAAGGACCTCTGTTAACAAGGAATTCGGTATATCGGCCGTTTCTGACCTCTCTTTAATCAACAGCAGCAAGAATATTTCTTCTTCCAGCCGACGAAACTCTACATAATCAATTTCCCAGTTGTGATCGCGAATTAGATGATAGAGGTTGTCCTTCAACTGTTTCTGTGTTTCCAAGGTAAAGGCGTCCTCCAGCTTTTCCAGCAATTTCGCATTGCCTCTCCTGTAACAATCCAGTAATAGCAAGAAACGATTTTTTAACTCACTAATGATGCGGATACCGTAATGCGCTTTGCGCTCCAGAATTAACGAGCTGCCTTTCAGATATAATTCAAGTTTCGATAAATCTTTTTTTATTTGACTACCACTAACCAGTAGTTCATCACTTAGGTGTTTCACTGTCTGATAATTTTCATTAATCAGCAGTAAGCCTAGCAAAGATTCGATCCGATCTTTTTGCATCTCAATCGGCACCTCAGAAAGTCCCGATAAAAACATTGAGAACTTTTTTTCATCAGAAATAGCCAAACGACAACCCAGCTTTGGAGATTTTTCAATGGTAAAGCCTTGCTGTAATTCTGATAGCTCTTGCAGATCATTACGGATCGTCCGTGAGGAAACACCAATCATTTTTGCCAGCTGATCGATTTTCAAGTAGTCGTGCTCTCTTAATGCTGTCAGTATTTGTACTTCCCTCATCCTCACCTCTCCTTTTTTTGCAAGCGCAATCATTTATACGTTTAGTATAGGAAACCCCTTTCAATTAGAAAAGTTGAACTTTTTCCACCCGACGATGCAAAACGTGTCTGTTTTGAACAAATTTCAGATATCGGGTCTAAACCAGTGTATGCGCTTTAAGCATTGTAACAAGGGAGAAAGCTCCTCACAATGAAAATGAAAGATTTGATATATTAATTAATCGCCTCATCATTGAAACTAAAAGAATCGTCTCATTTTACTTAAAATATAAAATTTCGACGCTCACTTTTTTTCGCTGAAGAATTATTATTACAGTCTTAGGAAATTCCAGCTAAATTACAAGCGAATTTGTTTTTTTATAAAAATTGAGAGCATTTGCTTTTTGAGAAAAGAATTATTTTCAGTAACTTCGCTGAAGCGGTCAATTCAACGTCTTACCAGCAAGCCCTTTTTTTTACAAAAAAACTTAAGTTAACTAACTACTCAGTACTTGGTTTTATTGATATAATGGGTAAAGAAACGAGGAGATGACATGCAATCCGCTGTATTATTAAAAATAAAATCATTAGAATCAAGTTTTACTTCTAGTGAACACGACATCAGTAAATTTGTAATTGAAAATCCTGAATATGTTATTTCAAATACCATCACAAATTTAGCCAAAAAAACCAATACTTCGGAAGCCAGCATTAATCGCTTCAGTAAAAAAATTGGGTTTAAAGGGTTTAATAAATTTAAGATCGCATTGGCTCAAAGCATGACTCATCTGGAGGATCAAGAAAAGTCCTTCGATGAATCAAACTTGATCGAATACGTAACGCTTGATTACCAAAAAATGTTAACGAATACATGCGCGATGCTGGATGCTCAAGACATTGAAGATGCAGCGTCAATGATCACACTCAATCGCAAAGTATTTATTTTATCGATCTATAATACTTCCTTTGTCAGCAAGGAATTTGCCTTCAAGCTGCGTCAATTAGGGATGGAAGTCACGACTCTAAAAGAGAACCTAGAAACTCAGCTGGCAATTGAAAACATGAGCAGTGACTCGGTCTTGATTGCAGTCGTTCCATCAGTCATTACAAAGGACATCATTCCCTTCTTGACAAAGATTAAACGAAAAGATGTCAAAACTATTTTGATCTCAAGCAATGACAATCCGAAGGTCAGCGATATGATCGATATCAAGTTCATTATTCCAGATCACATGTCCGCGAATAATTCACTTGTATTGACCAATTCAGTGATGATTTCTTTAGTATTCGATATCATCTTCGCAACGATTTTACGGGATAACCGTGGTTTGCGGCAACGTAAATTAAGCAGCGATACGATAATTAATTCCTATGAATCCGCTGATTCGGCTATTTATGAATGGTAACAAAAAATACTCAACCAACTATTTAAAGTTGATTGAGTATTTTTTTATGCTTGATAATCTTCACTAAGTACTTTTTGAGCTAATGCGAAGTTCCCAATAGTAGCACTCGCGTTATCTTGGAAGGTAGAAGCAACAATGAAAGCATTCAAATCCGGTACAGTCACATAACCAGCATTAATTGCTTCAAACTTTCCGCGAACCAGCTCCATCAACCCTTCATTAATGACCCCTCCGCCAAAAATTATTTTAGCTGGCGCAAAATTTACTCGCAGGTCATATGCTAATTGCGCTAAGTAGTAAGCCTCGATAGTCCAAACAGGATGATCCTGCGGAAGCTTCTCACCACTTATCCCCGTGCGTTTTTCAATGCTTGGTCCAGCAGCTACCCCTTCAAAACAGCTTCCGCCATGATAAGGACATACGCCAGAAAAATCAAGATCAGCTTCGTGACGATGAACAAACCCGTGTCCAATTTCTAAGTGTGTCGTTCCGCCGACAAATTGATCATTTTGAATCACCCCAGCACCAATCCCAGTTCCAACGGTGACATAGACACAGGAAGCGTCTTCCTTAGCGCCGCCCATCGCATACTCTCCATAGGCACTCGAATTTACATCGGTTGTTAGAAATACTGATCCTGAAAACCATTCTTTTACGGCTTGGATAAAATTAAACCCTTGCCACGCTTTTTTGGGAGAGGCCAAAATTTCTCCATAAGTTGAGGAATTTGGTGCAATATCAACCGGTCCAAATGTTCCGATGCTCAATGCATCGACTGGATATCGACTAAAAAATTCTTTTACCTGTTTCATCGTTTCCATAGGTTCATTAGTTGGAAAAATGCTTGTCTCAAGAATCTCAAAGTGCTCATTTCCCACCGCGCAAACAAATTTTGTTCCGCCTGCTTCAATACTCCCAAATCTTTTCTCTGACATCTAATCTTCCTTTCGAAATAAACAGCTAGACGCTTTCGCATCTAGCTGTTTGGCTACATTCTTTTTAAAGCGTTAAATTGCGCATACTCTTCTTCAATATCCTGCTTAGATAGTTGGTTTTTAGTTAAGAGATATTGATAATCGTAGAAGCTTGGTAAATGTTTTAAGTTCAACAAGTGTTTTGCGAACGCATTCGCGGCTATTTCACTCGTTCGACGAATATGAGCCTTTTGAGAAAATCCCAGAATTTTTGCACTTTCAATCGGCGCAAATTGATCATAAACATGACTGTCACTTTTTTCTTCTAAATAGTGAAAGTATTCATGGGCTAAAATGATTCGCTTCATTTCTGTTAATCCCAATTTGTTTGCCTCTGCCAATTGAGCAATTGATTTCTCGTACAAATAAACGAGGTTATTGCCTTTTCGATCCGATTCAAATTGCGCCCGCATCTGCACCTTATAGAAAACACCATCATGTTTTTCTTCTTTGATCCTGATGTCACTTTCTGCATAAAGTTCAAAGATATCCTTTGATTTTAATTTTGAAACGAAGCTTTTTCCGATTTCCAAAGATTTCTCCAGATAATTCCAGATATCATCTGCGGGTATCTTATGAAAAAGCATATCTTGCTTCAATTCCAAATAAGCTAAAAATTCGTCTGAAAAATAATCCATTGTTGCTCCTTTTTATTTATACGCTACCGCAATGACTTCTTCATTCGTATCTAAATTTTCTGTCTCAACATCCATGATCGATGTTAATTGTTCCAGAGTCTGCATTCCAGTCAAGTCTAACATTTTTTCTCTAAAGAACAAGAATACTTTTGGAATCGTTGCATTGGCATCTGAATAAATCGTATGCTCATCAATAAAAGAAAGAAACTCTTTATCAGATTGATTTTTAGGGAATTTAAAATAGTGAGCATTGCTGTGTTTAAATCGAACCACTCCTTCACGGTCAACGACACAGACATTCGTGCGCTTGCTCTTGAAGAAGAGTTTCTTCTTGATGACCGTTGCATCCATCAGATTCCAACGACCTACTTTTCCCGCACATTTGATACTGTTCGTATCCAGTCCCAATGCCTCTGAAGTAATTGTCTTCAATTGATCCTCAGTTACGTCCGAAGCACCCAAACTTTTTTGCCGTAATTCAGTTGCACCAGTCGCAACTGCACGAACGATATTACGTTGAGTATCGATCTCGATATTGACTTCGACCGTTTCTTCATTGGCACCCGATTGAATGATTTTCTCGATAACATCTGCACGGATTTTTTTAATGTCGCTTTCACTTGGATTCGTGATCGAACGCTCGATTTGTTCGCGAACCATCGCTAAAGCTACACCGATCGTTGAGATGTATGGCGCATTTTTCGCTAGTTTCCATTTATAATCAAAATATTCTGCTAATGCTGGTACGACGATCGCACCAGATCCGCCGCCGCCGACTAATGTAATGAAGTTACGATCCATCTCGTATTCATCAATCAAATCATTAATGACTGGTTCCAGTTTTTCCATTGCAAAATTCATGACTTCTTTTGCGGCATCTTCAGCAGATGTTCCAAGGTAAGCCCCTAATGCATCCCACGCTTTTTTATTTGCTTCAGTATTTCCTTGCGCGTAATCATCTTCGGGTACATAGCCTAATAAGTTCGCCGCACCTGCTAATGTATAAGAGTATGCATTGCTGCCGGTTCCTTGAACGACTACATATTCATTTGGGTCACCTTCACGAGGAGATACAAACTCGATCGTTGGATCATTTAAATTTTTCACGTCAGTAAAGCATTCATATTCTAGACCAGCGATATGGGCACTTCGCGGACCAACATCAACGATTTTTTTGTCTTTCACACGGATCATACTTCCACCCGCAACCGCTAACGTACGAACATCCAATGAACGAAGGTACGTTTTGTGTCCACCAACTTGAGCGTATTTGATCATTACTTTCCCGTTCTTGATGACAGAGATATCGACACTGGTTCCACCGACTTCAAAGAAGATTCCGTCGCTGACTTTTTCATACATTAATGCGCCCGCAACACCTGCGGCTAAACCAGATAGCATTGTTAAGATCGGACGTTGACGTACTTCATTGATGCTCATAACCCCGCCGTCACAACGCATAATCATTAAGCCAGATTGGATTTTAGTATCTAAGACCGCAGATTCTGTCATGTTGGCTGTCTGCATCATTTTTGGAATCAATGACGCATTCACGACTGCTGTCCGTGTCCGCATTTTCAAACCATAAAGCTGAGATATCTCATGTCCGCCTGTAGCAAACAGCTTTTCTTCCTGTGCTTTTTGGATCACACGCATTTCATTTTCAGGATCATCGACAGAATACGCTTCACTGGCAACAATTACCTGACAATCTTTATTTATCAGCTCATGAATACTTTTTTCAACTTCTTGTTCGGTTAATTTTGCCGAATCAACAAAAACATGTTCAGAGTGCAAATACTTATTCGGAGCCAACTCGATATGTTCGATGGCTGTCTCTTTTTTAGCGGTACGTGCATCCATTCCGGTACCCATGCCGACGATTCCGACTTTCGCTACATCTCCCTCAAGCAACGCGTTCGTTGCTTGAGTGGTTCCATGTGCGATGAAGATCACATCTTCAGGTGCAATATTGTTTTCATTCAAAAGCTTTTGGATGATTTTTACAATCCCTCTGGCTACTCCTTCTTCATGAGTAGTCGGGATCTTTAATTTTGCGATTACTTCATAGGTTTCGTTATCAATCGCCACCGCATCTGTGAAGGTGCCTCCGACATCAATCCCAATTCTTACTTTTTTCCCCATTTTATTTACCTTCAATCTCTTATTAATATAGGAAGAACGAAGCGACAACTAAACCAACGAAGGTGGAAACTGCTACCCAGCCAATGGTTTTCTTCATTACTTCATTGACATCTGTCTTGATAAAATCTGACACCCAAACATTATGGGAGTTGGTTGGATCACAAACAGATTGTACGTTGCTGTCTAAACGTAATGCGACCATCGCAGCGATTGGATTCATTCCGCCTGCAACTAGCAGGGAAATAATCCCACTTCCTAGTCCCCAAACATTTAATGGTCCACGATAAATTGCCAATGGTGAAAGAAGTCCAAAAATCAAAACGAACATCAATTGATTTTTAGGAATCATCATAGAGATCGCTGGTTGTAAAATAGTCGATACTTCAGCAGACATTACTGCATTCAGCAGCATTCCGATACCAATCATCAAACCGGCTGCCCCAGCAACTTCTTGGATTCCTTCAACAAAAGCGCTGCTGACAACATGAATCGGATTTTTCGGTGTGCTCAAAATCAAGGTTACGATAATCCCAACAATAATTGCTGCTACTAGTGGAACTTGGAAAGCAAAAACTAGAACAACTGGGATAATCGGTGAGATCAAAGCGATACTGCGAACTTGACCGTTACGACCTTGCTTAGTCGGCATTGCCCAAGCTTTGCGGCGTTTTCCACTGAATTGAACATAATAAACAACCATAATAACTGAAACGATGATCAATGGTAGTCCGACCATCCAAGAATAAGAAGTAACTTCGCTTAATTTCAAACCTAATACATCGATATAAACAGCTAACGTCGAAACTGAGAAGTTTACGCCGATCCCATTTGCCAGTAGTAAAATAATCCCGCTGACCATTGGTGAAAGACCCGCTGAGATCATGATTGGAACAATGATCGTTCCAACTAAGATCACCATGCCTAGTCCATTACTTGCTGCAAAAATCACTGAACAAACTGCTAAGAATGATAGGGCGATCGGTAAGGCTTTGTCTCCCGCCATTTCTGCCGCTTTTTTGATAATTGTCTCAGTGACACCAACTTTAGATAATACCTTCCCGAACAACGATCCAAAGATCAAACCTGATATCGCTGTGGACATCCGCATCGAGCCGGCTTCTAAAACATCTTTAACAATTGTAAATTGCTCTGGATCCTTCGAGATCAATGTGATCCCTGCAATCAATGAAATCGCGATTGCCATGATTGGCAAGGCCAAAATCGTTGGTACCTTTCTTGTCATCATCAATCCAACTAAAATGAAGAATACTAAGAGTATCCCTACTAATTGTACTGTCGCCATTGTTTTCCTCCTAGATTTCGATAAAGCTCTTTTGCTCAATCAATTTATTTTGTAATGCTTGAATGTCGATTTCTCCAGTTGCTTTGTTATCTGCCGCTGCTAGTGCCGCTGCTGTTCCGGCCGCTTGTCCTAATGCTGTCATTGTTGGTGTCGTGCGAATCGCTGCTTGCGCTTCAAAAGATGCTGAGACACAACGTCCTGTTACAATCAGATTGCTGATTTCATTCGTGATCATGATTTCATAAGGGATACGATAATAGCTGTCAAATACAGACTTATCGAATTTTTCATGCGCAACTTCTTCAGTTTGATTGGCATGTACAGAAACAGTTCCTTCACCCTTTGGATTATGGATATCAATTGGGTAGCCTGAGTGAGCGATAGTTGTTGTAAATGGTTTGTTTTCTAGTACATCCTGGTTTGTCAACGTGTACTTGCCTTTGATCTGTCTCGTTCCACGAACACCAACACTTGGTCCGCTATAGGCGATTTTTGCGTTTTCAAAACCTGGTACTGATTCAACCAAGAAGCGATACAATTCTTCACATTGTTTGCGACCAATCATTTCTGCCCGAGTCAGACCTTCAGCAGATACACCGCTTTCATTGATGATCCGTGACGTGTTCATGATAAATTCTCCCGGCACATTGGTTTCAAAGAAAAGGATATCTTCTCGTGGAATGCTGATCCGACCTTCTTCTTTGGCTTTTTTAAACTCATTATCAAAACCCACGAAAGATAAAATTTCTGTGTTTTTCATGACATCTAAATCCCTGTTCAGGCGTGGGAATTTCGCTGGATCATTTAACACTGCCTCACGAAGTTTTTGTGTATCAACACCATAGACCTTTAGATTCATCGTCATCGGCTGCATCGCATTGTCTGTTTCTCGACCTAATTGGAATGGCACATCTGACATTACCGCTAAATCGCCATCGCCCGTTGCATCGATAAATACCTTGCTTGAAATTTGGCTGATACCATCTTTGTTAACAATCGAAATATTCTTGATCTCACCAGCTTCTTTTTCCAAACTAATCAGATAGGTGTGGAATAAAACATCCGCGCCCGATTCACTGACCATCTCATCCAAAACAATTTTCAATCCTTCAGCTGAAAATGGTGTTACATAAGAAATGTAGTTTGTGGAATCCAGCACATGCCCGGGTGAATAACCGCGCTCAACTAGACGTTCAACCATTTCTTGTCCCAATCCTAAAATAACTTGTTTATCTCCAGCGAAATAAGTCATCATCGGACCGACTCCATTCGCTGTAAGTGTTCCTCCAAAATATCCATTTTGATCAATGATCAATGTCTTTGCACCGTTTCTGGCAGCAGCGATCGCGGCAAATGCTCCTGACATCCCCCCACCAGCTACTACCACATCATAATTTTCTTTCAAAATACTTGAATCCAAAAAATGCAACCCCTTTCTGTTTGCGTTTGCAAAAACAATAATACATCATTTTCAAAAACTGTCAATACCTATGGAATTTTTTTTCAGATAAAGTTATACTGACAAAAAGGAGGAATCTGATGTTTGAATTATCTTACGATTACATTGATAAAAGCGTAGTTTTTACCAAAATTTCACTAAAAAAAGTGTTAGAAGTGACCTTTTCAAATCTTGGTGCTTCAGTTTTCGAAATTCTATTTTCAGATAATTGCAACAATATGGAAAATATTTTAATGGCTCCGCAAAAAGATACCTGGTTGACCGACAAAACATTCGCGGGCAGTATCGTTGGACCGTTAGCTGGTCGATATGAAGTTGGTGAAACGGGGCTTGAGAAAAATCGACCGCCAATTCATTTTCATGGAGGTTCTGATGGCTGGGACAAGGTGGTTTGGGATCAATCAATTACAAAAAACGATGATTCTGTTACTGTATCTTTTAGTCACTCAACCTCAGACTATAAGGCTTCAGTTATTTATGTCGTTGACAGGAATTACAATCTGACAATGGAAATCTTGGTGAGTCCTACAGCTACAACTTATCTCAATCCGACGAACCATATGTATTTTAATTTGAATGGTTCAGCTTTCTTACCTGTCACCAATCACCTTTTTCAGCTGGATTCCGATTCAATTTTTCATGAAAAAAACGGCTTGATTCAGTCTTCTGATCCTGTAAATGTTCCAGAACATTTTGATTTCCAAATCTTGAGCAACCTGTCTTCATTACCAACATTCCATGGCATTAATCACACGTATAAGCTCAATAAGGATTATTCCGGGATTTTGAGACATCCGACAAACGGTCGTCAGATAACTTTTAGGACATCTTTACCAAGTGTCGTTATTTATACATTTAATGCTGCACAAGAAAATTTCTCGCATAATACTCAACTCTATCCTGTTTACAGCGGAATAACCTTTGAAACGCAATATCCGGCAAACAATTTGGAGCGGGTGGGATTTGGGCCAACAAACCCTTATCATTCCAAGACGACCTACAGCTTTTCGATCATAGATGAAAAAAATGATATACACTTAGCGGAGCAGAACTAGCCAATTATACTTTGGAAAATCGATCTTAATAGAATGCTTCCTGCGATTATGATCTGTTCTGGTGATACCTACAAACTGTTATCGAGTATGAAAATCCCCTGCTCATTTTTTTAATGAGCAGGGGATTAGGTTTGAATCAATTATGAAGAAAGCAGCAAAACTATTCTACCTTATGATTTTCCTTAACAGAACGCAGTAGGCAGGGGCTTCCTAACTCATTCACTTAATCCACCCGAAGGATCACTTTTCCTTTTGGATGTCCTTTTGCGACTAACTGTAATGCTTGATCAACATCCTCTAGTCGAAAACCGGTAGGATCAATAGCCGGCATAATATTATTTTTCTCGATAATACGGCTGATTTCCTTCAATTGTTCACCATCTGAACGAACGAAGATAAACCGGTATTCGACGTTTTTTTCTCGGGCTTTTTTATCGAATTTTTTTCCTGCTAAACCAAAAAGCAATTGTTTTGCTTTTGGCATTCCTTTATCAATCTCAAACTGTTTATTTGGACCAGCGATCAAGCTAACTAATTTCCCTTCCGGCTTGATAATCGAGAGTTCTCGGTCGAATTCCTTTTCGCCTAGAGTATCTATTACAAAATCGACAGGTTCTAATAATTCCCAATAGTTCTCCGTCTTATAGTCAAAATATCTATCCGCACCAGCGTCCAGCGTCCGCTCCTTTGCTTCGGCACTGCCTGACACGATCACCGTTAGCCCTAGATCCTTAGCCAGTGGAATCGCCATTTGTCCAAAGCTCCCTGATCCGCCGGGAATAAATACAGTTTGTCCAGCCTTTGCCTGTAATTCCTCATGCAACGCTTGATAAGCAGTCAAGCCGGTCAAAGCGGCGGCAGCTCCAGTTGTGAAGTCTAAATTTTCAGGAAGATGAGCGATTGCTTTGGTATCTACTGCCACATATTCCGCAAACGCACCGATACTGTCGATAGGTAACCGACTATAGACTTTTTCGCCGACTTGAAAATCCGTGACGTTTCTTCCAACTTTTTCGATCACACCGGTCAACTCATTTCCTAAAGTCAATGGCATCGGATAATCCTGCATTAGTTTTACAGCACCTGTGATATTCAATAACTCTAGAGGGTTTACCGCCGCTACCTTCACCTTTACTAAGACTTGATCGTCAGTAATCGTTGGTACTGGAATCTCCTTCACCATTGTCTGTAAATCTTTCGTATACTTCTCAATTTGGACTGCTTTCATGATAACTCTCCTTTTTTAGAATGAACGTTCTAATTAATATAAAAATAGTTGTCTCAGCGATTTGCCAAGACAAACGATAACTAATTGATAATACTTAACGCCAGATCAATCGATTGATAAATCTTTGCTGGATCAGTGGTAACTTTCGCATCCACACGTACTCCGAGCCACACGGTATGTAAGTAATGAGCAGCATTTTTTAGCGTCAATGTTTCGGGTATTTCACCCTTTTGCTGTCCTTCAACTAATAAGTTGTAGATGTAGTTCTCACTTCTGCTAAATATCTCATTGATTTTTTGACTAACCTCTTCATCGATCAAGGCCAACTCAGAGGCTGTGTTTACGATCAAGCATCCAGCAGGCTGATCCTCATCCCGTTCTAGTGTGATCGAGAGCAAACGGCGAAGCTGCCCTTGAACGGATTCATCCGAAGAAACTCGCTGCGTGATTCGTTTAGCTAAATTGTCTTCGTACAAATCAAGGCTTTTTAAAAATAGCTGATGCTTGTCACCGAATGTGTCATAGATACTCCGGCGATGAATGCCCATCCGATCGACTAGTTCCTGCATCGAGGTCCTTTCATAGCCTTGTTCCCAAAATAAGTTCATCGCTTTCATCAAAACGACTTGCTCATCAAATTCTTTGGCTCGCGCCATAGTCTCCCTCCTCACTTTCAAGAATGATCGTTCTAATATTAACCGATGTTGCATTCTTTGTAAACCGATACGAATGAAAAAAGCAGATCTCTCTATACGAAAGATCTGCTTCATATTAAACTTATTTTCCGATTACCATTCTTCTAGTATACACTGCTTGTCCCGAATGCATCACAGCATCATCAATCGCAGATACAATCCTCACTTGGCGGGTGACTGGTGGATCCCAATTCGTATCGATCACATCATTCAGACTCGCTTCTTCGACGTTTTTCAAGTATTCCTTGGTAAAGTCGATACTGGCAGATAAATAATCTAGAACTAATTGTCGATCGGATACGACTACTTTCGCTGCTTCTTCAGGCGTATGTCGATAATCCGGTGTATCGTCGGGCAAATCCAAAGCAAATTTTTCTGACCAGCCAGCACTTGTCCATAAAAATTCCGTGCCATTTAGATCAGAAATCTGCATATCCAATTCCCGGGCTGTATGCCACATCAACCAAACCACCGATTTGATCAAAGGAGCCGGCATTTTATTCGCTTCTTCGGTTGTCATCTGATCAAAGGTATCCACAAAACGTTCCTGCGCACGATCCAGCATTTCCATCGCGAATTCCGTGTTCTTCATCTTGAATCCTCCTCATTCATTCTCTACTTTCACTTTACTACGAGGCGTTTCGATGAGCAACTATCCGAATCCTATAATGCGAATAAATACTCAATATCCTTGACGAACTGTTCAGTTTCTTCAACAGTTTTAAAAGGAATTTGAAGCTCTTGATTCGACAGCTTCACGATCACCTGCTTATTTTCAGACTGCAGGTCAATCATCTCGTGCGGAAAAAACTCATGGGTAAATTGATCCAAATCAAGTTTCGGATGGATGACCATCAACCCTTTTTGATAGAAAACAACTGGCGTTTCATCAGCCGCTTCGACCAGGGTAAAGCTCATCAATTCCTCTTCGGAAAGTTGTGAATCAATATACGCCTGCAGAATCAAAAACTGTTGAGCTGAGTCAAATACTTGTTTAAATTCGCTCATGATTTACTCCTCGATTAAAATCGCCGGAATGCCAAACCCTGCTAAGATACGAGCAGAAGTATAGGTGTTCAAGCCTTTTCTAAACGTAATATACACTTTGCGATCTCTTGGAATCTCGTTGATCCGATCACGCAGCTCATTCATAGGAATATTCTTTGTTGCTTCAATACTGCCGGATTTTGCCTTATCCGGTTCACGGATATCCAAGAAAAAGGCAGTTGCTAAATCTTCTGCTGGAATATCTGTAGCTTTGATGGTTTCCACAACGTTGGTCATTTGATTGATCGCTACATACCCAGCAATATTCAATGGGTCACGTGTGGTTGAATAAGGAGGTGAGTAAGGCAACTCCAAATCAGGTAAATCGAACACAGTTAGATTGCCAGTGATTGCCACAGACAATTCACCCATTCGTTTATCAACTCCTTTTTCTCCGACAGCTTGACCACCTAAGATTTTACCGCTGGTGGCATCAAAAATAATTTTCAAGTTTAAGCGAGTTGCGCCTGGATAGAAATAAGCATGATCAAAAGGCGTTACAAAAATTGATTTATAGTTGGTTATTCCCGCAGCCTTCAACGCATGTTCGGTCATTCCTGCATAGCTTGCCGTATAATCAAAGATCTTCGCTACACCCGCACCGATATAGCCGCGATAACTCATTGGTGTCCCATTGATCATGTCCGCCAGCATATGTCCCTGACGATTGGCCGCGCTAGATAACATGCTGGAAGTTGCTAACCCTGTTACTGCACTCGTTGTTTTGATAATATCTCCGATCGCATAAATATCTGGTACATTTGTTTCCAACTGATCGTTGACAATGGTCTGACCATCATCGGACAATTCAATACCCGCAGTTTTTGCCACTTCATTATTCGGTGCTACGCCAGTCGCGAATAAGATCAAATCTGGGTTAAGACTTGTTCCATCAGATAATACAACTTCTTTTCCTGTTTGGCGGATTTCTTCTACACGTGTACTCAAATGGACATGCAATCCATTTTCGATTAATTTGTCGTAAATCAAGTCGGCAATTTCTTCATCATAAGGAAAGGCCACTTGCGGCAATTGATCTACTAAGGTAACATCCATTCCCCGATGTTTAAAGTTTTCCGCTAATTCCAAGCCCATGACGCCCGCGCCTAAAACTAAAATATTCTTAGGCTCATGAGCATCCATGTAGGTTTTGATATCGGCTGCATCCGTGACACTGCGTAGGACATAGCCATTTTCCGCTTTATCTGCGCCTTTGATTGGCGGCAACGTTGGTCGTGCCCCCGCTGAGATTACCAATTTGTCATAATTCGTCGTGGTCTCCTCACCCGTTGCTAAGTCCTTGACGACCAATTGTTTTTTTGCTGGATCGATGGCTTGGACTTCATGCTTCGTCAACACATCGATATTGTTTTTTACTTTTAAAATTTCCGGTGTCCGTTCAATTAAAGAATCTAGGTCTTCGATGACTCCGCCTAAATAGTAGGGCAGCGCACAGCTGGCATAGGATATATTCTCTCCGCGTTCATAAATCACGATCTCGTGTTCTTCATTCAAACGGCGCAGACGTGTAGCAAAGGATGGCCCACCCGCTACTCCGCCGATAACGACAACTTTCATAGCAAAATCTCCTTTTTAAATCAGATGGATAGATGAGTCCTTTAAAGAGGACACAGACATTCTTTTTCGATAGTACTATTTTTTTTAAAGACCAGCAAAGAATTGTTCTTCAAGATTTGCGGCTGATACGAATTGGTTTTCACTTTTTTCTAAGACTCAAAAAAACTACCGATCAATCAGCTTTGTCTGCTGTTTGATCAGTAGTTATTCTTTCTTTAATTTTAAGACGTTCTCTGTTTTTCCATTTCTCACAATTTTGAGCTTCAGCTGTTTTCTTCCAGTTCTAAAAGCCTGATATTCAATAGTGTGTCGATCATCTGTCACAATCATTCTTTTTTTACTTGAATTGACGTCTAAACGACCGATTTTTAGAACAACGTTCCCTTTTTGCTTAACCGTCCAATCAGTAAAGTTTTTATTTTTGGCTGTAAAAGAGTAGCTGTTTGTTTGATTTCTCCAATTTCCCTGCAGCCAAGCAGAATTATTGGGAGACAGCTTGTTGATGAACATCAAAAGCAAAACAATCGCTGTGATTACTATAATGCGGGCAATTTGCTTCTTCCATTTAAATAAAAGATGTACAAGATTTTCTATGATTTCTTCTATAATCGAACGAGTCATCTTCAGCATTCCCTCTCCGCCAACTGTGTATTCTACGAGACTAGATAGTGAAAATGGTAACATAGCATTTAGGGCTTTACAAACCCTTTTTTCCTATGTTTCATTCGTTTTGTGAATAAAAAAGGTTCAATCATCCGTAACGATGACTGAACCATAGTCTATTCAGCTAAATTTTCTTCAAGGATTTCTATAGCCGTAGCAACATAGTCAGCACAGGGCCTTTTTCCAAGTAACTTAATGCAATACAAGGAGTCGCATTCACGTTCAAAATCTTGCGTCATTTCAACCATGAGCTTCCCCGCATCATCGTCTTTGCACTTTGCAGGATCAGTCATTTCAGGAGTTCCCTTTAGATAATTGGCTACCATATAGGTTCCTGCCAAAGCACCGCATAGCCCTTGATAACGCCCGCCGCCATAATCAGCCGCCAGCTCATTTGCCTTCTCTTCAGTAATCCCCAGTTCAGTGCAGTAGGCTCCGACGACCGCTTGACAACAGTTTCTACCAGCTTCAAAATAAGTCATTGCTTGTTCTTGATGATCCATCACTCGTCCACCCTTTCAGCTACTCACTCTAAATCCTTTTTCTAATGTAATACAAGATACGCCGTCTTCTTCATAAGGCTCGCCAATCTTGAGATAACCTAGATTTTCATAAAAGCCAGCGGCCGTCAGCTCGGCATGAATCAATAGCTGCTTGACCTGCTGCTTTACAGCGACATCTTCCAAGGCCTTAACTACTTGTCTGCCCAACTGTTTTCCCCGATATTCTTTCAGCGTCGCCACACGTCCGATACGAGCAACCTTATCTTCTCCACTTAACAAACGCGCAGTAGAAACTGGAACTGCTCCATCAAAAAGGACACCATAGATAGTATCCGGTGTATCGTTTTGGTCAAATTCATCAGCCAATGCCAAGGAACGTTCTAAAACAAAAACCTGCATACGAATATAGCTGCTCGCCGCTCGTAAGTGGGTGGCATTGCCAACTTCTAATTTCAAGTTATCCATAAGCCCTCTCCTTTTCTTCATTATACTATTTTTGGGGACTGTCTTTGATAGGCAATCCGGCTTCTTTTAAAAAAGGGGAGATATCGATAGCCTTATTGTTGACCATTTTGGGATAAGTCACATACAAATTTTCTTTTGCTCGAGTGATTGCCACATACATTAGCCGACGCTGTTCTTCGATTGTGGTTGGTGGCGCCGCTTCTTCTTTGGCCTTTTTCAAATCACAATCGGCTTTTTTGACCGTATGATGGTTTGGCAGTGAGTCCTGATAGACGCCTTTGATAAAAATATTTTTCTTGCCCAGACCCTTGCTGGCATGAATCGATAACAGATACACGGCGTTCAGTTTTTCCTGATCGTACTCCCTTAATCGTTTTTTCATGCCTTGATTTTGCTCACTGGCTTGCTGGTATGCTTTCAAAAGTCCTGGCCAATCACCTGCTGCTGTCAGCTCCTTCTTCAACCAGTCCGCTTCTTCTTCACTCAGGTCCTTCTTAAATTTCGGTGTCGCCAATAATGCGTCCGCAAATGCGGCAAGATTTAACTGTCTGCGTTGATAAAACAAATAAATCTGTTTAAAGAATTCTTTTGCTTGATCTTGAGACGCCTGTGAAAGATTCCGTTCTTTGACTAGAAAAGCGATCAGATCATTGATTTTAAATTTATTTTTACTAAATAGTACTTCACTGAATTTGGCACTAGCACCAAATTTGATGAAGTGATAAAAAGCGTACTGTTGAATAATTTGCTTCAAGGCATCATTTTTTTGCTGACTTGAAGTAGCAGATGCCAGCATGGTTAATTGCTGAAAGAGCGTTTTGAATAAGGGCAAGCCAAAGATACCTAATAAATCATCGTTAGACGGTGTCACAAACGGTACCTTTTGCTTCTTCAGTTGCTTCAACAATGAGCGCAATTGCACTCGTGTCGGATATAGCACCATCGTGTCACGATAATCTGGACTGCCATCTTCCATCGGGGTAGCTTTCGCCAATGTTTGAATTTTCTTTCCAATCCAAGCGGCTTCTTCCTCATCATCAGGAAAGCCGATGCCGTAACAGTCATGATTTGTGGCGGTTTTGCTAGCGATCATTGTCTTTTCTAAGCGATCATGAGCGTTGTATTGAATCAAGCGATTCCCAGCCTCTACGATTGGAGCATCGGAACGATAATTGGTCATTAATTTCAAGGAAGTTTGTTGGTATTCTTGCTCAAACTCTTTAATATACCTTGGTTCTGCACCGCGAAAATAATAAATACTCTGATCATCATCGCCAACGATGATCAGCTTGCTGGTATTTTTTTGAGGCGTTTGTTTATCCGGCGGACAGATTAATGCGATGATTTGTTTTTGCAGTGGATTGATATCTTGAAATTCATCAATAAAAATATACCTATATTTTTCCTGCAGCGACGCACGGACCTCACTATCGTTTTCTAAGATCAACTTCAAATTAAACAGCATATCATCGAAATTGATAAATTGCTGACACCTTTTCAACAATGCCAAATCGGCTAAAAACTGCTGAAAAACCTCACTCAGCTTTTGATTTGGAATCAATTCCTGCGTGTCAAAATACTTCGCAACAAACTTGACCATTTCCTGATCCGAATACCCCATATTGCGCCAATAACTGATGCGTGAGGCAATCGTTCGTTCTTCAAATTTATCAAAAGTGTATAAGTGATATTTCTTAATCAATTGATTGAGCGTTTGAAAATATTGTTCTTCATCGATCGTTGCTTCGATTCCCCACTGTTTTGCTGCTGGAAATTGACGAATCAAATCATTGTATTCCCCATTGAACCAGCCGTGGAAGGTCTGGACATTCATCCGCGCATAACCGCCTAAGTATTGATTGACTCGAGCTTCCATCTCTAATTTCGCTTTGCGGGAAAATGTACACATCATGATCGTTTTCGGATCAATGGATTTTTCCAACACTAAATAAGCCGCTTTGGCACAAATCGTCTGGGTCTTGCCGCTTCCTGCCCCTGCAATAATCCGTAAATGCGTCTGCATCGGAAAACGAATCGCGGTCAGCTGCTCCTCACTAAAAGAATTGCCGCCATTTTGTGCAATCAGCTGCTGCAGGGTATCTCTATCATCTATTTCTGCTTCGATTAAATCGGATTTTATGTAAGTTGAAAGCTCAGTAAGCATGAATCTATGGTTCCCTTCTATGTAAATAAAATCGTCCTTGTCCATTATACCGAATTTGTTGAACTTTGATAGTCCTTCCAGATTGACGGAAAAAAGACCGAATCATCCTTTATTCGGTCCTTTCACTATTATTGGTTTTCAGAATTGACAAGCTACCCTCGCTTACTGCGATCGCAACTTGTCTTTGCGATAATTTAACGGTGTTATCCCAGTGATTTTTTTAAAGCTGCGGACAAAATAACTCGGCTCGACATACCCCAGTGCATCGCTGACTTCACTGATTGACCAGTTTGTCGTTTCCAATAATTGCTTTGCCCAATACACTTTCAGTTTTCCATAGATTTTACTAAATGGTTCGCCAAATTCTTCCTTTAGCAGACGGCTTAAGTAGCTTGGGGAAACATTCGTCACCGTAGCCAACGTGCCCAGATCGATATGCCGCTCTTTATTCTCAAATACTAGGTCAATCGCTGGCTGCAGCAGGGTGTTTTTTGCTAAATAGACCCCAGTGGCTTCCTGTAAACGATTCTCTAATTTGGAATGCTGGATATCTTTTTGTACGAACTCCAAATCTATTGGATTCTCTGCGATTGGCTCCTCTCGCTTAGAAAGTCGCAGCGTCTGCTTATAAGCTTTAATCAGATAATCCTTCTTAATGGCTTCACTGACAATGTATTCACTGATTTTTTCCAGCATTTCCGCTGATTTTCGCAAATCCTCTTTACTAAAACGTGGATACTGATCAAGTAATTCTTGATGATCCTTTTTGAACGTTGCCAAAAAAATCGGGTCTTCCAGTTGCAATACCTGTTCTAGTTCATCTTGCCCGTCCTCTAATAGTATTTCCCCCGCCATAATTGCGCCAACATAACGATTGTCCACCATAATCGGAATCGCCATATCCACAATGTCAAAATGACAGCGATAAATAAACGGTTGGCCGGTGCGCACTGCTTCAAGTCCGCCTCTTGAATCACATTTCTCACAATAAACAGACAGCTCTGGATGAGTACGCACTAGCTGGCAAAAAGGTTTCACTTGGCTATGCCGCGTAATCGGCTTTCCTCGATAATCCACTAATATGATCGCCAAGTGAGTCGCTAGTGCGATACTTTCCTGTACCGCCTCCCATTTATTCAAATCCAAAACTTGCTCAATATCAAATTGGGCATTATTCACACGATCACCTCTCCCATTCATTATAGAACTTTCCTGCTGAATCACAAAATAGTTCTATTTTACAAAATAATTCAATTGATTTCTGTAAGAAAGCGGTAACAAAGTTCAATGATTTTTTAATGATAACGCTTTATGATTAGCCTGTAAATAAAACCAAGGAGGATTCATCCATGAGAAAAGCACTGATTTTACCAACGAAATATGTTCAAGGAGAAGACGAATTACTAAACTTAGGTTATTTTGTTTCAACCTTTGGCAAAAGCGCTTTATTAATCGCTAACCCCGATGATGTGAAACGGGTTCGTCAACAATTGGATGTCACAGCAGAAAAATTTGATGTTTCATTTATTGAAGGCGGATTCAACGGAGAAGTGACCCGGGAAGAAACCCAACGCTTACAAGCAATTGCTAAAGAAAAACAAACAGACTGTATCATCGGACTAGGTGGCGGAAAAGCGATCGACGCGTCAAAAGTGGTCGCTGAAGGTGAACGCCTAATCATCGTACCGACGATTGCGGCTCAAGACGCCCCAACATCGCATTCTGCGGTACTGTATCATGCCGATGGCTCTTTTGATGATTATGCGTATTTCAAACAAAGCCCAAGTGTTGTTTTGGTGGACACGAAGGTCATCGCCAAAGCACCTACTCGTTTCCTTGTTGCTGGTATGGGAGACGCATTATCGACTTACTTTGAAGCACGGGCGACCCACAATTCCTATTCTCGCGTAAATGCAAGTTTGCCAATGGGCTCTCGCGAAGGACTCACTCCTCCAGCTAGCGGCACCTACGCAGCACTAGCTATGGCAAAACTCTGCTGGGATCACCTGCAAGAAGACGGGTTGAATGCGAAAATCGCCTGCGATGCGGACTTAGTGACTGAATCCTTGAACAAGATCGTTGAAACCAATATTTTACTTTCAGGTTTAGGCTTTGAAAGCGGCGGCCTGGCAGCTGCTCATGCGATCCACAATGGTATGACTGTGCTTGAAGGCACACACCATTATCTTCATGGCGAAAAAGTCGCCTTTGCAACATTGGCACAGCTTGTTTTAGAAGATGCGGACACTGCTGAAGTTACAGCTGTTATGGACTTTATGGCAGCAATCGGATTGCCGCTTACCTTAGCCGATCTTGGTGTAGAGTCTATCACCTTTGAAGAAGCGCTAGAAGTCGCTAAAATTGCTTCAATCCCTGAAGAATCCATTCACTCAATGCCATTCCCGATCATTGAAGAAGACGTTGCTAACGCCATTATCGTGGCCGATCGAATCGGTCAAGCTTACAAAGAAAAACATCACGTATAACGCAAGCTTTTGAAGCTAGTCTAATCAAAAATGAAGGAGCAATTCGATGAACAAAGCAATTCTATTAATCTCTCATAGTCAAAAAATCACCGATGGTATCAAAGAAATGATCGAACAAATGGCCCAAAGCGAATCGCTTCAAATTTTTTCCTTGGGCGGAACCTCTGAAGGCGAATTAGGCAGCGATCCGACAAAAATCGTCGATGCAGTCAATGAAGCACCTTCTGTCGATAAATTTTTCGTCTTTGCCGATCTTGGCAGTGCCGTTTTAAGTGCCGAGCTCGCCTTTGATATGCTGGAGGAAGAGCAACAGGCAAAATATATCTTAGTCGATGCGCCGCTAGTTGAAGGTGCCTTCGCGGCTGGGATCACCGCTAGTGTCTCTGATGATTTCGAGCATATTCTCGCAGAAGCGAAAAATGCGCCTAAGAAAGGGTGGAATTAACATGAAAAAAATCATCAACGAACCACAAAACATCATTGAAGAAATGCTGAATGGGATCGTCAAAAGTTATACCACTCTTGTTCACCGTGTTTCCGACTCTCGAGTCATCGCGAAAAATGACAAGACGAATCAAGTCGGGCTTGTATCAGGCGGCGGTAGCGGACATGAACCTGCTCACGCCGGATTTGTTGGCAAAGGGATGCTTAGCGCCGCTGTTTTAGGCGATGTCTTTACCTCCCCAACGCCAGATCAAATAGAAATAGCGATCAATGATGCCAACCAAGGTCAAGGTGTACTCTTAATTGTCAAAAACTATACCGGTGATATTTTGAATTTCGAAATGGCTAAAGATTTAGCTGAGATGAACGATATTCCTGTCGAAATGGTTGTGGTTGACGATGATATCGCAGTCGAGGACAGTACCTACACTGCTGGTAAACGTGGAGTCGCTGGCACTGTATTGGTCCACAAGATTCTTGGGGACGCGGCTAAAAATGGCGCCACGTTAACTGAGCTGAAAGAGCTAGGCGACCGTGTCGTTGCCGCTACAAAAACAATCGGAGTCGCCTTAAAAGCGGCAACGGTTCCCGAAGTCGGCAAACCTGGCTTTTCGCTTGCGGAGGATGAGATCGAATTTGGTGTAGGGATTCATGGAGAACCCGGCTATCGTCGAGAAAAATTGCAGCCCTCTAAGGCATTAGCCCAAGAATTGGTTGGTAAATTGATTGCCGCTTACGATCAGAAGCCAAAAGAAATTGGTGTCTTAGTCAACGGCATGGGCGGAACCCCTCTGATGGAGCAGTTCGTTTTTATCAATGATGTCTTAAACTTATTGCTAGAAGAAGACATTCACGTTTCTTTCCATAAAGTTGGCAATTATATGACTTCAATCGATATGCAAGGACTTTCCTTAACATTCATTGATCTGTCTGATTCGAATTGGCAACAGGCTTTAGATGCAGAAGTAGCTACAATCTCTTGGTAAAAAGAGTAATCACTAAAGGAGTAAGAAAAATGAATCTAACAGTAAAAGAAATTCAAGAATGGCTATCCGCTTTCGGTCGAACGATCGAAGCAAACAAAGACTATTTAAGTGAGCTAGATACCCCGATTGGTGACGGCGATCACGGAAATAATATGAATCGCGGAATGAGTGAATATACGATTGCTTTTGAAGCAAAGCAACCTACAACCATTAGCGACACCTTCAAAGTTCTTTCTATGGCTTTGATATCAAAAGTCGGTGGCGCTTCTGGTCCATTATACGGCTCAGCTTTCATGAACTTGACGAAAGCAACGAAGGACGTAACAGAAATCACTAGTCAAAAGCAATTAGGAGAATTATTAGAAACAGGTTTAGCCGGGATTCAAGCTCGAGGAAAAGCAACTCCCGGAGATAAAACAATGGTTGATGTGTGGCACACCGTCGTTCAAGACCTTAAAAATTCTGACTTAACCAAAGCTGGTATCGAAGCAGCGAGGGAAAATACCAAAGAAATGGTCGCCAAAAAAGGACGCGCTTCTTATTTAGGCGAACGCTCACTCGGCCATATCGATCCTGGAGCAGCCTCCAGCGCGCTGCTTTTCCAAGAATTATTGCCTTACTTATAAATCAACAGACAAAAAAGAGTTTTCCGAATTCGGAAAACTCTTTTACTTTATTCTTATGGATGGATATAAGTTAAGCCAGCTGCGCTTAATGTCGCAGTGTTTGGTCCAGTTGGTGATGGGAAGCCCATACCGCCTTGAGTAATAGTGATTGTATTATCTGCAGCATTGTATGATTGAACATAAGCAACGTGTCCATATGAAGGATCCGCATTCCATGTTCCTACTGATTGACCTTGTGCAAAGCTTACGATTGCTCCTGCTGCTGGTGTACCGTCTACTTGGAAGCCATCAGCTGCTGCTGAAGCGCCCCATTGACAGCCGTTACCCCAATAAGTTCCAGCCCAAGGTGCAACTTGTTTTACATACCAAGTACATTGACCAACTGCATAGGCGTTGCCTGAACCAGTGTGATCTACTTTGTTGCCGCCTGTTGAAGTTGCAGGTGCTGGCGTCGGTTCTGGTGTCTTAGTATCATCAGTAGTACTTGATGTTTCAGTTGTTGATGAAGAAGTTGAACTTTCTTCACTGGCACTTGATGATGCTTCAGTAGAAGATGAAGTTGAACTTTCAGCTGCTGCTTTGGCTTGTTCTTCTTGTTCCTTCGCTGCTTTAGCTTGAGAATCTTCGAAGGCTTTTTGAGCTTTCGCTGCTTCTTTGGCTTGACGTGCTTGTTCAGCTTTTTGAGCTTTCGCTGCTGCTTCTTGTTCTTTCAAGATGCGCGCTTGTTCAGCTTTCGCTGCTTCTTGCTCTTTCTTCAGCTTAGCTTTGTCTTGTTCAGCTGTCGCTTGTTCTGCAGCATAGTTTGCTTTGACAACATTCAATTCAGCTTGTTTGTTCGCAATCTCATTTTTTTGTGCTTCTAATTCTTTTTGGTTTGCTTCTACTTCAGCAACCTTTGCTTCATTGTCTTTGACTTTCACTTCTACCGCTTTTTCATCGGCTTTTTGCTGTTCCATCAAAGATTTGTTTGCTTTAACAATAGTAGACATTGCTTGAACACGACCGATGACATCTGATAATGAATCAGCTTCTAAAACAGCTGAAACATAACTAGTCGCTTGACCTTGAACCTGTGTATCACGGGCTTGGTTTTTGATTGTTTCATTACGTTTTGCGATGCGTACTTTTAAAGTAGCGATTTTTTCTTGTAATTTCATTGTATCTTTGTTCAATTTATCTTGTTTTGCTTCTAAGTCTTTGACTTGTCCGCTAACTGTCGCAATTTCACTTGTTAATTCGTCTATTTGTGATTGAACGCTAGATTGTTTTCCTTGTAAATCACTAATCTTTTGGTCTTTTTCCTGAATTTGTTGATCATAATTATCTGCTAATGCAATACTTGGTAAAGCTGATACAGCGATGGTGCATACCAACAATGCTGATAATATACTCTTTTTCACTAATTATTCCTCCGGCTATTATGTAGATTTAATTGATAGATCGCATAATGTCAGAAGTAATTCTAACATAGTGATATATCACGCATATAAAAGAAATGTTACAAATACATTTCAATATTATTTTTTAAGTTATTGAATTCACTTGTAAAACCCTGTTATAACGCCATTTTAGCGTGTTTTAAAAACAAGTAAATTCCCTCACGTTTAACCCAAATTATTTATTTGAGCTAAAAAAAGTGAAAATAAATTCAAACATAAATTTGAAATTGATCAATTATTTACTGGATATTTTTTTTGAAATAATATTCCTTATCGCGTTCATCAAATAACCGGATGATTTTACAAGGGGAGCAGATTCGGATTTCAGGAAGCATCAGGCTTAATTCTTTGGCTCTATTCCGCTTTTCGCATAAAATAAAAGTAACAGAAAAAAGGGGGATTTGTTATGCGTTGGCGAGGGGATCGACAAAGTTCAAATGTGGAGGATCGCTCAGGCAGTGGACGCCCAGTTGGAAAAATAGCCACCGGCGGGGGAATGGGCGTATTCTTGATTGCAATCATTGTTTTCTTTATCTCAGGTGGCGACTTAGGTACAGTCACTGATACTTTAGGTGGCGGAATTACACCAGCAACCTATGAGACAGAAAATGTTTCGTCAAAGGAATATACCGATCAAAAAGAGTTTGCGGCTGTTGTTTTTGCTCACCTAGAAGATTATTGGAATGGTGAATTTGAGCAGCTTAATCAAGCTTATCAAAATCCTAAGCTTGTCCTATTTACTGATAGCGTCAATTCTGCCTGCGGACAGGCCAGCTCGCAAGTTGGGCCGTTTTATTGTCCAGCAGATCAAAATGTCTATTTAGATTTGAGCTTTGCGGATGATTTATCGAGTAAATATGGCGCGACTGGTGATTATGCGATGGCTTATGTGATCGCTCATGAAGTTGGACACCATGTTCAAAACGAGCTAGGTATCTCTGCTCAGTTAGATAAAATTCGCAAACGGGTGTCCGAAACGGAATACAACAAATACAGCGTTCGCTTGGAATTACAGGCTGATTATTTAGCTGGTTGCTTCTCTAAATACCTAGCCGGTGAAACCTATCAGGGACAGCCAATTTTAGAGGAAGGCGACATTGATGAGGCGATCACTGCAGCTAATGCCATCGGTGACGACACGCTGCAAAAAGAGTACCAAGGCTATGTGGTTCCCGACAGCTTTACTCATGGAACGAGCCAACAACGGATCAATTGGTTCAAACGCGGGTATAAATATGGTGACCTGGATCATGGCGACACCTTTAATGAAAAGGACTTAAATCTATCAACAGCTGCATAACAAAAAAGAGACCCTCTCAT
>NZ_JCAFYN010000024.1:0-60464 GCF_059374735.1 Enterococcus sp. GPZ-007
TAAAGAAGTCAACAATGCAATAGACCGGTTATTGATTAATTATCCAGTTGATGAAATAAAAAATTTTTTTGTTGAGACGGTAGTATCAGATTTGAAATGTATCGGTAATTTATTCTTTGAAGATATTACTAAACTGACAAATAGACAGGAAAGTATTTTATCTAAGCTACAAACCGAAATAAATAAATATGAGTTGAGGATTTCCCCATTTTTAGAATACGAAATGTCAAACAAACAAAAGGTTTATAGGATTTTTTCAACCGATGAATATAGCTCTGAGATGAAAGATCTCAATTATAGTGATTCTCGGGAAATGAGAGTAAAAATGCTTAAGGGGGTGTTTACAGAGTTTAGTAAAGATTTCGAGGAATTATTCAATATTCTTTCTGAATATCAGTCCGATGAAGTATTAAATAATTCCGAGCTAGAAGAATCCATTTTTTTACACTATTCAATTGTAGAAAAAAAAGAGAAAGTGAAGATATTGATAGGTTTATTAAATAGTGATTTTCTTACATCTTATTCACCTAGTCAGTACATGAATCAACTATCATTTGAAGACGGGAGAAATGTCTTAAGCAGAATTCAAAAAGAAGTCGATGTAAGATGGTCGATTTCCAATATGCTAACCTGCGAAATTATTGAGCAAGAGCAGGTAGCTGAAATGACTTTGCTTCTGGAAAATATCAAAGAAAATGAAGTGTTTGAATCCTTTGATATTCTATCTTTTGATTGCTATATCAATGAAGATAGCAGCATTTTAGAACTATTCTGGAAGTATTTTAATGAAGAAATCATTAGTAATAAATTCTTTATACCTGAGGGACAAAACGAACGGGTATTTGAACGGATTATAAAAATTGTCGGAATAGAAAAATTAGAAAAAGTCTATCTAAAAAGTTTAGAAACAGAGGGTATGGACTATTCTGGAAGACTATTTAAAAATTTGTTAATAGAACAAGGGGTAAATTTTGCCTACGCTTTTCTTTTGAAATTACATTCATTGGAGTTTTTTTCTGATATACATGAGTATCATAACCATCTTAAGTATTTATGGAATCTGAAAGATATTGAAAAAGCAATTAATTTATATCTTGATTTTCTAATTAAGGAAAATTCATTAATATACTATGGATTAGATTATGCTCTGAAATTGCTTATAATAGAAAATTTTGAAGGTTTTATGGAGTTTATAATAGATGAAATATTCAAAACAAATGATGAAAGTCGAATAGTTAATCTGTATAACATAGTTTTAGAAATTTATGATATAGAAACTCTTTTCGTTCTTTTTCAAATACTTAAGGAAAAGAAAATAAGCGATGATTCTTTCAAAAAGATCAATCTAACAAGAAATATAGGAGAGTACAGTGGAAGTTTTGCACCGACGATAGAGAAAAATATCAGACTTTTGAATAGCTTGCTTTTGGTTTTCGAAGATATAGAGTATATCTCCTATTCATATATTATTGATGAATATATTGAATATCTTAAACTGTTCAAGGAATCAATTTTAATAACAGACCTTTTAGAATAGAGTGTTAAGGGAGGTTTCTCATTTTGAGAGACCTCTTTTTAAGTCAAGAGTAACCAAACAAAAGGGCATAAATCTGATGGAGAATTTATCTGTTTTGCCCTTACTTCACACTTTCAATCCATGTTTCGATAGCTTCAACTAAAAGAACTTGCTGCTGCATAACGGCTTTCCCAGCATCATGAACTTCAGCGGAGCCTTTACTATCAGCAATATCTTCTTTTAGCTTTACCTTCATCTTATTAACATTGGCTTCGATAATGCCGATACAGGCTTTTTGGTCTGCGAAGGATAAACTGTCTAGATTGAGAATAACCGCATTCAAGTCTAGAAAAATATTAATGGGACGGGCAGCGATACCTAGCATCAGTTTCTCAAATTCTGTTTTGCCTTTTTTGGTCAAGGAGTAAACAGCTTTTTCCGGCATCTTCCCATTCTTCTTCATGGTGCTTTTGACATAGCCCTGCTTTTCCAGCTGCAGCATCTTCTTATAGATCGTTGGTGTACTGACTTTTACCCATTGGGAGATATTGCGGTATTCAATAAGCTTTTGGATATCGTAAGCACTCAGTGATTCCTTTTTTAAGATTCCTAGAACAATTAGGTCAATCGTCCGCATCGCTAAAACCTTCTTTCTATCACATTTTCTTAATAATCTATATACGAGTAATAGTAGGTCGACTACTATATATTATAGTATTTTGTTTCTACTGACACGTCAAGCATGAGATCACTAAAGAAACTGCTATTCGAGAGGTCAACAGAACTTTCTCATTATCGCGAATAACCAAATTATTTGCCGATCGATATATAATTTAAGTGAAAAGAATAGGAATAAAGGAGGATGGACATGCATCCAAAAGGATTGACCCGTCAAAAAGGAATCGAATTAATCCGATCATCAAAGGAACTAGATTTTGTTATTGTTCCTGTGTCGTATATCGTTGTAACTGCTGGCTTGCTTTGTTTATTTCCTTTAGTGTTACTATACATACAATCACCTTTCATTTATTCTTGCTAAGTATCCTTATTACTAGTGATAACGTCCTGCTACTCCCAATTTGATAAAAACTACTCAAACCTTGGTAGGTGCATAAAAAGCCGACGTCTCTGTTCAAAGGCGTCGGCTTCGTTTTTATTTTCTGTCTATTTTCTTCTTCAAGTTCCTGTTATACATGAAGATGGCGATGGTTAGTAATAAGAGGATCACTGCGATGCAGCCCAGATCCAATCGTTCGTTGCTTCATCTTCGATTGAAACAGCCTCGCCATAGGTCGTTCTCTCATTATCGACCGTCGCGGTACCCACATTACGATTATTGACTTGGGTGGCTTTTGCCTTAGTAATTTTCAACTCTGGTTTTACTTCGTCTGTCTTGTTTTGCAGCAAGACAGCGCGCTCTCTAGAAAACACATGTTTGATATTACCTCGACTTTTTCTGTTGAAATCTGCGCGATGTAAAGGCCGCCAGCAAGAACTCCCTCAAATTCTTTGTCTGGCACCTATACATCTAAATCACTATTCTTCAATTGTATTTTTCGCGTATTGAAGAGTCTCTCTCAATTCTTTCTTTCCCCTTTAATCTAAGTCAAAGGACAGAATCATAGTACAGCGGCTTGGATCGCTTTCACAGTAAGCGTAGCAGTTAACGGGATTCCGTCCTAGTTTTTCTAGATAGGTGTTGCTGACAAGTCTCGAACTATAGGAGCTTGGAAGTTATTCACCAGTTCTCCACGAGTTTACGTGTTCAGTTCCGTCCATTCATTCTCTGTACTCAGTCCAGAGAAAAAATGTGATTCCTTTTTGCGCAGAAAAGAAGATAAATTTTATATCAACGTTATTATATAAGTTCAATGGAAGATAATGCTAAATACTGCTTGAACGTTCTTCACTGTTGAGCAAAAAACTTTTATTTTTTTAACTGTTTCGTACTCAATTTGGAGAGAAAATAAAGGAGTTAGTGGTCTTTTTACCCGAATATGGGTATTCGTTACATATGAAGAGCAAAAATAGGATCAATAGTAATGGTTAATCGAATATTTTCTCGCGAGGGAAATTTTTGATAAACTCAGCTTAATTGAGAGTAAAGGGAAGTGAAAAGGGACTGGCTTGTTCCACGAAGACTTTTTTCAATGTAAAAGAAAAAAAGAGCGAACAAAAATGTCTTTTCTAATTACATCGAATAGTATGTTATGCAGCGGCTTTAGTCACACTATTCTTGGTTTACTTTCAATGATACAAGAATGGTTTACGAAATGCCTAGGAGACTGAATATTATTTTCGTCTAAAAGTATCTTCGTTAACTTCAATTGTATGAATGGATTTCAAAAGTCTTCGACTAAGAACGATTCTCACTATAATCGATTGTGAAACCGCTTTATATGAGGGTATAATAATAACAAAGATAAAACAGGTTCTGGACTTTTGGAAAACGGCTAATGATAAGTTTCTCACAATCAAAAATGTTCATTTAACAATAATAGTGATGTAATTATTCACGAAAGTCACATTAGTTTGTGAGATTCTTATTATTACAAGGGAGGTTTGTATATGGAAACATTAACGAAAGCAATTGCGAAGTTTAAAGGAGGTGTCAGGGTTCCCCACAATAAAAATACTGCAGAATTCGAAAGCGTTTTTATGGATCCGCCGAAAATTGTGACCATTCCAATGCAGCAGCATATTGGAGGTGTCTGTAAACCGACTGTCAAAAAGGGTGATGTAGTGACGGTTGGTCAAGTGATCGGTGATTCAGACGCTTTTGTTTCGGCGCCGATCCATGCCTCTGTTTCGGGCAAGGTAAAGGGGATCAAACCCGTATTGATGATGAACGGGCAGACTTGCGAAGCAGTTCACATCGCCAGTGACGGATTACCAGTGGAATTTCCGGAACCCAAGCCGATTGAGATTAATTCGAAGGAAGATCTTTTGAAGGCTGCTCGCGACAGCGGTATTGTCGGAATCGGTGGAGCCGGTTTTCCATTACATGTGAAATTAGCAGTCAAGGATGAGACACCGATTGATACTCTGGTGATTAATGGGGCAGAATGTGAGCCTTTTATTACTTCGGATTATCGTGAAAGTCTGGAATATCCTGAACGGATCATTGCAGGAATGCAGGTAATCATGAAGCACCTCAACATTCCTCATGGTGTGATCGGGATTGAAAGTAATAAGCCAAAAGGATTGAAGCGCCTACGTGATCATTTGAATGAGCTGGCTGATCTTGATCCGACGATTGATGTGATGGAGATTCCTTCCTTGTATCCGCAGGGAGCGGAAAAAATGCTTGTTTATGCGACAACTGGACGAAAGATTCCGCCTGGCAAGCTGCCATCTGAAGTGGGCTGCCTGATCACCAATATTTCCACAATCTCACTACTCCAGCGTTATATCGAGATTGGTATGCCGTTGACCCACAAGCGAATTACGGTGGATGGCAATGTGGCACAACCGAAAAATGTGGTTGTACCAGTTGGCACCCCAATCAGTGATGTCATCGACTATTGCGGCGGTTTAATTGATGAGCCGAGCAAAATTATTTTAGGTGGACCAATGATGGGTATCGCACAATTTTCATTGGAACTACCTGTTACGAAGCAGACAAATGCTATCACGATTTTATCCGAGGCACAAAGATTGCCGGAAGAATCACCTTGTATCCGATGCGGCCGATGCGTCGAAGCCTGTCCTATGTCGTTACTTCCCGTTCAGATTGAACGGTGCACGTTGAACAAAGATGTCGCCGGGTTGAAGAAACTGAATGTATCGGCATGTATGGAATGTGGCTGTTGTGCCTTTGTTTGTCCGGCTGGTCGGAGACTTGTTCAGGCCATGAAGGAAGCCAAACGATTAGAAAGGGAGGCAGCGCAATGAACAAATTACCTGTTTCGATTTCACCCCATCTTCACTGTGGACGCAGCAGTCGCAGTATTATGCTGGACGTAATCATCGCATTGGTTCCAGCGATCATCGCCTCGACGATTATTTTTGGTTTTCGTGCTCTTATATTGATTATCGTCACGGTTGCTGCTTGCGTTATTAGCGAATATGTCACAAGAAAAATCTTGAAACGACCAGATACGATCCATAATTTGACTGCAGTTGTTACGGGCATCTTGCTGGCGCTGAATCTGCCGGTCACTTTGCCATTTTGGATGGCTATTCTAGGTGGAGTCATCGCCATCGTCATCGTGAAGGAATTTTTCGGCGGTGTCGGTCAAAACTTTGTCAATCCGGCGATCACTGCCCGAATCATTTTGATGATGTCCTTTGCCTCTCAGATGAGTACGTGGCAGCCGCCACTAGATTACTACATGTTCCGTCCAGATGTTATTTCATCGGCAACGTATTTTTCTGCTTCACAAACAGGGCAAAAGATCCCTTCATTATTAGAAATGTTTTTGGGTATTCGAGCAGGAAGCTTGGGTGAGACCTGTGCCTTGGCATTGCTGCTGGGCGGTGTTTATCTCGTCGCTCGAAAAGTAATCTCACCGATTATTCCACTTTGTTTTATCGGAACAGTTGTTATTTTTTCTACTTTGTTAGGTGGCGATCCGCTCTATCAAATGATGTCAGGCGGATTATTGCTGGGAGCGATTTTTATGGCGACTGACTATACAACATCACCTGTAACTAGAAACGGTAAAATTATTTTCGGAGTCGGCTGTGGCATTGTCACGGTATTGATTCGTTTCTTCGCTGCGCTGCCAGAAGGAGTGTCTTATGCCATTTTACTGATGAACATTTTGACTCCTCATATTGAGAATTTGACGATTCCGAAGGTCTTTGGTGAGGGGGCGAAGTCTAAATGAAAGGTTCGAATTCCAAAGTAATTTTTACTGATGCACTTTGTTTGTTTATCATCTGTCTCGTGATTACTTTCGCTGTCGCAGGTACGCGATCAGTCTTTAAAGATCGAATAGCCAAACAGGAGTGGGAGCAGACGCAGAGTGTCATGAGCAAACTGATCAAGGCGGATGATTTTCAAGAGATCGATGTTTCAGGAGGAAATCAGGGGTATCAAGCAGTGGATAGTTCTGGAGAAACGGTGGGCTATCTTTTTGTAACAGCTGCTTATGGGTATGGTAGTGACGTGAGTGTCATGAGTGCAGTTAAGGATGGCAAAGTTGTGGGCGTTGATGTATTGGATGCATCAAACGAAACGCCAGGACTTGGACAAAACGTCACTAAGAAAGAGTTTATTGATCAATTTGCTGGTACGGATGGTACATTAGAGGTTGTGAAAAACGACCCGGCAGATAAAAATCAAGTCGAAGCGGTCACAGGGGCAACCAAATCCTCCAATGCCGTAGCTGCATCAGTCAAAGAAGCACTTGCTCTGTTTGAACAAGTCGCTAAGTCAGGAAAGTAGGGAGGATAAGCAATGGAAAAAGAGAAAGCATCCCGCATTTTTAGTAAAGGATTGATCACCGAAAATCCAGTTCTGCGGCTGATGTTGGGGACCTGTCCAACTCTGGCAGTCACTACCTCCGCTTTGAATGGACTCGGTATGGGGGTAGCTGCGACAGTTGTACTTTTTGGCTCCAATGTCGTGATTTCCCTTCTGCGGAAAGTGATTCCGGATCGCGTCCGAATCCCAGCCTTTATCACCATCATCGCAGGATTTGTGACGGTCGTACAATTGGTCGTTAAAGCATTAGCGCCAGCGCTAGATGCTACTTTAGGAATTTATTTACCATTGATCGTAGTAAACTGTATCATTCTTGGTCGAGCAGAGGCTTATGCGAAGGATCACACAGTGCTTCATTCTGCTTTGGACGGATTAGGTATGGGTGTCGGATTTACGATGGCGCTTCTTTGTATGGGCGGGATTCGCGAGTTGATCGGCAGCGGTACATTTTTAGGTTTCCCGATTACCGCGGGTGTCGTACCACCAATGACAATCATGCTATTGCCGCCAGGAGGCTTCTTTGTTTTTGGCATGCTGGTGATGGTGGCGAATAAATTGAGCGATCGCAAGACAAAAGAGCTCGACTGTGGTGCTTGTCCGATCGCGGAAGCTTGTACAACGGTTTGTGAAGAAAAGGCAGGTGATCAGTAATGCAGATATTTGTAACAATATTAGTCGCGGGTATTTTGACTGATAATTTTGTCTTGTCGCAGTTCTTGGGTATTTGTCCATTCCTAGGAGTATCAAAAAAACTGGACACAGCAGTCGGCATGTCTTTGGCTGTTACCTTCGTAATGGTGTTGGCAACCGCGGTGACGTATCCGATCTACGCTTCCTTGTTAGTACCCTTAGGCTTGGATTATTTACAGACGATCGTCTTTATCCTGACTATCGCCGCTTTGGTGCAGCTGGTGGAGGTTGTGATGAAACGCTACATGACGCCACTGTACAATGCGCTAGGGATTTATCTGCCACTGATCACTACGAACTGTGCGGTTCTTGGTGTGACGATCTTGAATTTTTCAAAAAGTTACAGCTATGTCCAATCGCTGGTCAATTCCTTTGCTGCAGGCGTCGGATTCCTACTTGCGATGGTGATTTTCGCTGGTGTGCGTGGCCGCTTGGAGGGCAATGATATTCCCGAGTCGCTCCAAGGCTTGCCGATCACACTTGTTGCTGCCGCAATTGTTTCCTTGTCGTTTCTAGGATTTGCCGGTTTGGCAGAAGGATTATTCCAGTAGGGGGTGGAAAAAATGACAGAAATCATGATACCCATCGGCATTGTCAGTGGTATGGGATTGATCGCAGGAGTCATTCTTTCACTCGCCACGATCATTTTTCATAAACCAGGTGATGCAAAAGAAGAAGCTCTGCGTGAGGCGTTACCGGGTATTAACTGCGGAGCCTGTGGCTTTTCCGGTTGTGACGGCTATGCCAAAGCGATGGCTAAAGGTGAAGCAGGAGTCACTAATTGTACACCGGGGGGAGCAACAACGAGGCAGGCCTTGTCAGAAATATTGGGAGTCGAAGTGGGTGATGTTCAAAAAGTTGCGGCATTCGTCCGCTGCAATGGCGGCTGCGAGTACACGAATACAAAGATGGAATACAATGGAACCGCGACCTGTTATGGTGCCAATCAAATTTTTGGCGGACCGGAGGCTTGTCGTTTTGGCTGCATGGGTTATGGCGATTGTAAAACAGTTTGTGACTATGATGCGATCCACATTGAGGACGGCATCGCTAAAATAGATCCTGATAAATGTGTCGGTTGCTTAAAATGTATCGCCGTGTGTCCGAAAAATCTGATTAAAATGCTGCCAGCAGAAAACACCTCGATTGTGGCCTGTTCCAATCAGGATAAGGGTGGCGGTGTTCGCAAAATTTGTGATGTCGGCTGTATCACCTGTAACCGTTGTGTGAAGACTTGCCCGCAAAAAGCAATTAAGATGGAAAATAACGTCGCGGTGATTGATCCAGAGTTATGTACCGATTGCGGTGAGTGTGTGGAGGTCTGTCCGCAAAACTGCATCATGAGTATGCCGATTAAGGAAAAGGTTCCTAGCTGATGAAAATTCAAAAAAAACGAAAGCCTTTTCAAATTTGTGCTATCATAAAAAGGAAAGGGTAGGTGTTGAAATGAAATTATTAATAACAGAGGACTATGAAACATTAAGTCAGATTACAGCGGATATTATTTTAATGAAGTGGGCGGAGAGTCGTCGCGTGAACCTAGCATTGACTGCTGGTTCATCACCGAAACGAACCTATGAGATTTTAGCCGAGCGGCTGCAAAAAGTGACTTTTGATCGGAATTTGGCACATTTTTATAACTTTGACGAGATCTCATTAAAGGGCCAAGAATACGGTCTAACGATGCAAGCGTTAACCAAAGAGTTATTTCAGCCGTTGGGGATCGAAGAAGAAAATATTGAAGTGCTAGATGCAAAGAACTATCAGGATTACGATTATCAAATCGCTGAAGACGGCGGCTTGGATTTGGTCTTGATGGGAATTGGCGGAGACGGTCATTTCTGTGGGAACCTGCCAGAATTTACTTCCTTCGACTATGGTGTTTATCGTGTGCCGATTGAACAAGGTGACGATCTGTACAAGTTCATTGATGAAGCAAGTCCTTATGAACCAGGGGGAGAAATGGTGACTTTTGGTCCGCAAACGATTTTAGCAGCGAAAGAGCTAGTGCTGATCGTCAATGGCGAAAAGAAGGCTGCGATCATCAAGCAAGCCTTGGAAGGCCCGATTACTGAAGATATTCCCGCATCAGTACTGCGCTTGCATCCAAACTTAACAGTGATTTTAGATCAAGAAGCGGCTAGTCTATTAGATTAATACTACACAAAAACGAGAGACGCTGAGCGTCTCTCGTTTTTCACTGGACTCAATTAACTAATCAGCTTCGCCGCCTCTTCATCAGCGATGACGGTGATATTTGAATGCAATCTCAGGACAGACGCAGGGAAATCTTCTGTCAACGGTCCCTTCAGCATTTTTGCCAAAGCCTCCGCCTTATTACTGCCATTGACGATTAATAAGACTTCCTTGGCCTTTAAGACACTAAGTGGACCCATTGTCACAAAGGATTTTGGAACCGGCTGGTCGTAGCCCTTATACATCTCAACAAAAATATCGTACCAAGGGTATTCAGGCTTAATGTCCACTTCATAAGATAGACTGTCAAAATCAGTTGTTTTCGGCATATTCCCGCAGAAATGACCATCGCTGCCCAAGCCGATCACCATCAGATCCAGACCACCGGCATCTTCGATCTGCTGATCAAATGTTGCAAAGTTTTCCATCGTCATCTCATGGATATTCTCCTTTTTGATATTCGCTGGATCAAAAAACATTTTCTTCATTTCAAGATAAGTAGAAGTATGATCAGCTCCTTCATAGGGCGCACCATCAAAGGTGTAGACATGGAAATTGGAGCAATTGTGGTTCTTCATTCGGCTAATAACTAGTTCATAGGCTTTTTTAGGTGTCGAGCCAGCTGTCAGTGCACAATTCACTCGGTGATCGGCGGTCATTTTTGATAAAATTGTGGCCGCTGCCAGTTCGCTCATTGCTTCGTAGGTTTTTACAGTAGTGATTTTCATTAAGCTATCCTCCATTCATTTTGTTTTCGTTAAGATGTAAATAACAGCTTTTTTGGATCGTATTTTTGATGCTAAAACAAACCTCATTAATAAAAGCTCCACCAGTAAACGGTATTTTGATTTTATGTTTGACTAAAATTTCGTGCTAATATCCTCATCTAAACCTTACCATGTTTTTCCTTACTTTGTGTAAAGACACTTAAAATAATTTTTCTTCCTCAATAGTTTTAAAAAGTCATTTCCTCTGTCACACCCTGTACCAGCTCTGTAACAAGAATCTCAATGTGTTTCCTGTGACTGAAAGCCTTGAACGGATTACATTTTTATTGTTTGCTGGCTATACTCGAATTAATCAAGAGAGGAGCCAAAATGATGAAAAAAAATAAACGTGAATTTCCTAAAAATTTCTTATGGGGCGGGGCGATCGCTGCCAATCAAGCGGAGGGTGCTTATGATGTTGGCGGAAAAGGGCTGAACGTTTCAAACATCAATGAATTTGTAGATGATATTCCTCTGGAAGATCGAATGGAACGTGATACGACATCGACATTTGTCAAAGAAGCCATTGAAAGCATTGAAAAAGGGGAAGAGCGAAATTTTCCGAAATTGCGAGGCATTGATTTTTATCATACGTATCAAGATGATTTGAAATTACTGAAAGAACTTGGGTTGAATACTTTCCGTACCTCAATCGACTGGTCACGGATCTTTCCAACTGGTGTAGAAGATGAACCGAACGAAGAGGGCTTGAAATTCTATGATCAGCTGATCGATGCGATCCTTGAAAATGGTATGGAGCCAATGATCACCTTGTCTCATTACGAAATGCCGGTATATTTGACGACTCATTATCAAGGCTGGTATTCCCGAGAGGTCATTGATCACTTTGTAAGATACAGCAGCGTGATCTTGGAACGTTATAAGGATAAGGTGAAATACTGGATCGTCTTTAATCAGATCAACCTGATTAGTTATGAAGCATTTTGTCACATCGGAGTAACAGAAGATGGGGCAGATAATTTATTAGAAGCTAAATATCAAGGCCTGCACAACATGCTGGTAGCCAGTGCCAAAGTCAAAAAAGCTGCGACAGCGATTAATCCAGCAATGGAAATTGGAATGATGGTTTTTGCTGATGAAGTGTACCCTGCTTCGACAAAACCAGAGGATGTATTGGCAGCCTTACAGTATTCGCAAATGGATTATTTTTACAGCGATGTTTTACTGAGAGGAAAATATCCTAACTATGCCTTCCGTTATTTTGAAGAACAGGGAGTTGATATCACGTTTTATGAAGGTGATGAAGAGGTTTTGAAAAATACAGCCGACTTTCTTTCCTTCTCCTATTATTATTCGAGTTTAGTTTCAAAAGAGTCCGTCGCAAATAACCGCTCTTTCTTCAAAAATCCTGAATTGGAACAGTCGCCTTGGGGCTGGTCAATTGATCCAATCGGTTTGCGAATCGCATTGAACGAGTTTTACGATCGTTATCAATGTCCGATCTATATTACGGAAAATGGGCTGGGAACAAATGATATTGTAGAGGAAGACGGCATCCATGATGACTATCGCAGCTACTATTTGGCAGAGCATCTGAAGCAGGTGAAAGAAGCAATTTACGATGGCGTAGATGTGCGCGGCTACTATGCCTGGGGGCCGATTGATATTGTCAGCGCCTCATCTCATCAAATGAGCAAACGCTATGGCTTCATTTATGTTGATATTGATGATTATGGCAAAGGAAGTAAACAACGCCTGAAAAAAGATAGCTTTACTTGGTTCCAAAATACGATCCAGCAAAATGGTGCAAATCTCTAAGATAAAAAACTGCTAGCTATGCTGGCAGTTTTTTTGTTGATTGCATTCATTCGTTTCAACCAGTACAATTTATTTGAGATTGCACTGGAGGAGATGACTATGTTTTCAGTCGAACAGCTTTCAACCTTTAATGATTTAGATTACCTGATCTACAATTTTATTATTGAAAATCCAGCAAAAATTCCTTATATGACCATTCGTGAACTGGCAGATGAAACCCATGTATCGACAGCGACGATCACACGTTTCGCGAAAAAAGTCGGCTGTAATGGCTTTACGGAGTTTAAGCTGCTATTCAAGAAAGAACAAACAGCAACTGAACCAGAGATTATTGATGATATCTCTGTCGCCGAAGCCTTTTTTGCTCGAGCGAAAGAGAACAACTTTCAGGAAAAGCTGAATGAAACTGCACAAGTTCTCGCAGATGCGCGTATGATCATTTGTGTTGGAACCGGCAACTCTGGTGTAATGGCAATCTATGCAGCGCGCTATTTTTCTTCGTTAGGAAAATTTGCCGTCAATGTCGATAATCCGATGTTTGCCATCGATATGCCGACATCACCGGATACTGTTTTTCTGTTCTTTTCGGTTTCAGGCGAATACTTTTTGAAGACGTTACCTTTAATCAAAGCGAGCGAAGCTAAATTAATCTCGATTACCAATAGCCGAAATAATCCGTTAGCTAAAATATCGGATTGCAACTTGGCTTATTATGTTCAGCAAGAAAAGAAAACCATTGAGTCCTATGAATACTTGATCGACACGACGACTCAAATTCCGGTAATTTATATGATTGAAGTATTAGCAAAAAAAGTCCGACAATTGATGCAGACATAAATTTATTTCCACTGGTTGAAACTTACTGAGACTAGTAGGTAGTCAATAATGGGGCATCGGTAGCCTAATGATCAATGTTTTAAGGATTCTAACTCAATATATTTATTTGAGAAAAAAACTGTAGGTACTAGCTATAAAAGGCTAATACCTACAGTTTTTAATTAGTTACTCGTTAGTTCTTCGTCTTCTTTCGTTCCAAAATATCGCGAATGAACAACGACTAGCAAGATCTCGATAAAGACCCTAGCACTAGCGAAGTAGAAGGAATAATTACCACCGAATTTTGCACCAATCAAACCAACGCTAAAGCCCCCGAAGAACCAGACGAAGCTATAGGTTGATGCTACCCTGGAAGACACCTGCAACAAGTGAGGGCTGATCCGCATTAATTCCCATCAGCATCAAACAAATCACAAAACCAAGAAAGCCAGTCATCAAAGTATAAAAGGTTCCGATCTTCTGCTCAAAACGTGTTACCAAGAAAATCGAAGAGATTGCCAACAAGGGGACCGAGCGACATCCCTAAGTCCATTGCAGCTCCATAAAATAACTAATGATTTCGCTAATCCGAATATACTATAAAGAAATAGGGGTAACAACATTTTAAGAAAGCGTTGACATTCATCTTTTCATCACTTAGAATGAGACTATAAAATAATGAAGAGAAAAGACCGATCATGGCGCCGGAGTCATGATTGTGAGTATGTTACTGAAAATGATCAGGCAGAACTCAAGAAAGCATAGCTGGAGACCAAGGTCCCGCTGTATACTTTCTTGGGTTTTTTTTCTGGAAAGGAGGAAAAAATGAAGATCAGCCAAATTTTAAATAATAACGTTGCATTGGTGAAACGAGGAGGAAATGAGGTCTTCGTCGTTTCAAAAGGAATTGGTTTCAAAAAGAAAAAAGGACAGGAGATCGCGGAAGAGGAAGTTGAGAAAATGTATATTCTTGATTCTTTCGATATGCTGGATCATTTCAGCTATTTATTATCTCATTCGGACCCCAACGATATACTTCTGATCAACAACATTATTTCCTATGGAGAGGAAAAATTGGGCATCAAGGCAAGTGATTATTTGAGTTTGGCTCTTCTTGACCACTTGGAGTTCTTGCTGAAACGAGTTGAAAAACAACAATTCATCAAAAGTCCCTTGATTTGGGATACGAAACGTTTTTATCCGGATCACTTCAGTGTCGGACTAAAGGCATTGAAGATGATCGAGGAACAAAAAGGATTACAATTGCCAGAAGATGAAGCCGTGTCACTGTGTTTGCATTTTGTCAATATGGAAGAAAGCCGTGACAGTCGCAAAGACTATGTTTTAGAAATGCGCACGCTGGGGGATCTTGTTTCGATCGTAGAACGTCATTTCAATTTGGCTTTGGACGAGGAATCGACCAATTACATGCGTTTTACTACTCATTTGCAATATTTTGTACAGCGAATCGTTGATGGTGAAACCTTTAATGACGGATCAGAAACCATGGAGCTTTACAAGCAAGTTTGCCAATTGTATCCAGAATCGTTTAAAGCAGTCCAGAAAATGAAAATTTACGTACAATCACAGTTTAACTTAGAGATTTCAATTAATGAAGAAACCTATTTGATGCTTCACATTAATCGTGTGACAGAAAGAATGGAGGACAAAAAATGAGTTACGAGAAATTAAATAAACAGCTGATCGAGCTGGTTGGCGGTAAAGAGAATATCAAGGCAGTTGCACATTGTGTAACACGTCTGCGTTTGACCCTAAATGATCGTAGTCTAGCGAAAACAGAAGAAATCAAAAATTTAGATGGGGTCATAGATGTTGTTTCCAATGAAGTAGCTTATCAAATTATTGTTGGAACGCATGTTACGGACGTCTATAACGAGTTTATGGCGATGCTGGGCTTAAAGCCAGATGGCGAAGAGGTAGAAAAGCCGAAAGCTAAGGGAATCAAAGGAATCGCTTCATCAATTCTAGTAATGATCTCAGAAACCATGACTTCGATCATCGAAGTTTTACTAGCAGCTGGGATGATTGCCGGAATCATGGCAATTATTTCATTAACAGGGTTGGTTTCAAAGGACAGTTCAACCTACATGATTTTTGATACATTGCGGGGCGGAGTTTTCCACTTCTTACCAGTTTTCATTGCGGCATCCGCAGCGAAACGAATGAAATTGAACGAGTATGTAGCAATGGCATTAGCAGTCGGATTACTTTCCACTAATATTGATGGTGCCAAAGGCTTGGAATTATTTGGTTATAATCTGCCGACAATTGGTTATGCGAATACCTTTATCCCGATCTTACTAGGTGTCTGGTTCTTGAGTATCGTGACAAAGTATCTGAAAAAAATCATTCCAAGCGGGCTACAGTATTTCTTAGTTCCTGCACTATCGCTAGTTTTGACTTTTCCAGTTATTCTTGTTGTCTTTGGCCCGATCGGAACATTAATCGGTGATGGCGTAAATGCTTTCTTTAATGTACTGATGAGTACGATCGGTAACTGGATCGTTGTTATGTTGTACGCTGCCTTCCAGCCATTCCTAATCGTTTTGGGGGCTGCCAACTTTACCTATCCGATCGTCTTGAACTTCTTAGGAACATTAGGGTATGACCCAATCATCAACCATGCAGCAACGATTTCAGATATCGCAGTTTGTGGTGCGATGTTCGGCTACTTCCTACGTGCGAAAAAAGGTCATCAACGTCAAATGTTCGGTACGGTCAGCTTCAGTGCGTTGATGGGAATCACCGAACCGGCCGTATTTGGGGTCTTTGTAAAATATCGCAGACCCTTCTTAGCGGTTATTATCGGCGGTGGGCTCGGTGGATTGATCGCTGGTTTAGCTGGTGTGAGAACTATGGGATTCGTATGGGGGTTAGCGGCTTTACCAACCTATTTAGCAGGTGGAACGAGCAACTTCATTTGGATGGTCATTAGTGTCATTGTCGGTTTTGTCGGGGCAGCAGCAGTGGCTTACGGTGTTGGAATTCCTAAAGAAGAATCAGAAGAAGAGCTTGAGGAAAAAGAACTCGTTGAAGCATTAGAAGGCAACCAAGGATTGAAACAGGTTTGTATTGGTAAAATCGCCGAAGGAACAGCAATTCCCTTGAGCGAGGTCAGCGATAGAGCATTTGCTTCTGGTGCGTTAGGAAAAGGAGTAGGAATCTTACCTTCTCAAGCAGAAGAAACAATTATCTCGCCAGTTGAAGGAACAGTCACAGTGGCCTTTCCTACAAAACATGCGTATGGCATCAAAACAAAAAATGGTGTGGAATTATTGATCCACATCGGTGTCGATACGGTGAATTTAGAAGGGAAGTATTTTGAAGGCTTCGTAGAACAAGGACAAGAAGTTAAAAAAGGCGACATTATCGCTAAATATCAAGCTGATAAAGTGGAAGAAGCTGGTTTTGATCCGGTGATTATCGTGGTCGTAACAAATTCAAATGATTATCTCGATGTGATCTCAACCAGTAATGAACAAGAGGATGAATTACTTACAGTGATTCTGTAAAAGGAGAAGCAAATGACGTTTATGAAAGATTTTTTCTGGGGCGGCAGTATCGCCGCCCATCAATGTGAAGGAGCTTGGCAAGAAGGCGGTAAAGGGCCGGCGATTATGGATTTTGTTACAAAAGGATCAAACAAAGAACCACGGACGATCACTGAATCAATTGATCCGAAGCTAGATTATCCTTCACATCTAGGAATCGATTTTTATCATCACTATAAAGAAGATATTCAGCTTTTTAAAGAAATGGGCTTCACCGCTTTACGCATCTCGATCGACTGGTCGCGGATTTTTCCAAAAGGCGATGAGCAAGAACCCAATCAAGCCGGACTAGATTTTTATGACAAAGTCATTGATGAGTTACTAGCAAACAACATTGAGCCAATCGTCACCTTGTATCATTTTGAAATGCCGATTCATTTAGTTCACGAATATGGCTCATGGAAAAACCGGCAGGTCATTGATTTTTATCTGCATTATTGTGAGACAGTCATGCGAGCATACAATGGCAAAGTGAAATATTGGATAACTTTTAATGAAATGAACCATTTAGATCCGCAGTCTGAACAATCCGATATTTTCACCTATTTGATTGCTGGTTTGAAATATAGCGAAATGGAAAATCCAGCACAAGACCTAGCACGGATCGGCTATAACATGACCTTAGCGGGAGTTAAAGCAGTTAGGTTGGCACGTGAAATCAATCCCGAAAATAAAATCGGCTGTGTCTTCGGCTTAAATCCGATCTATTCCTATGATTGTCAACCAGACAATGTTTTGAAAGGTTTCTTGGATAACGACCGCGATTACTACCAAGTCGATGCGATGTGTAACGGGAAGTTTCCAAAATATAAGATGAAACAATATCAAGCATTAAACATTGATTTAGACAATCAGCTGAGTGACGTTGAAGATTTTGCCAAAGGGTCGATTGATTTCATTGGTTTGAACTATTATATGTCCAGCATTTCTGAGCCGAACAAACCCGTTGAAGGTGAAGCGGCATTATTTGGCGGCCTGCAAAATCCCTATCTTGAGCAATCAAAATGGGGCTGGGGCATTGATCCAGTGGGAATTCGCTATGTCATGAATTATTTGTATCGGAAATACGAGCTTCCCATCATTATTACTGAAAATGGGTTGGGAGCTATCGATCAAATAGAAAATGGCGCTGTTCATGACGAGTATCGGATTGACTACTTGGAGAAACATATTCAGGCAGTCAAACAAGCGGTGGAGGAAGATTATGTGGAATGCTTTGGCTATTTGACTTGGGCTCCAATCGACTTGGTCAGTGCTACCACAGGAGAAATGAGTAAGCGCTATGGCTTCATTTATGTTGATCTGGATAATGACGGTCAAGGCAGCTTACTACGTTCTAAAAAGGATTCTTTTGATTGGTACCGTAAAGTGATTAAAAGCAATGGGGAGGCACTCTAAAGATGAAGAAAATTTTGGGACTATTGTTCGTAGCTTTGCTGGCTTTTAGCTTAACTAATGGAGTTTCGGCTCAAGCAAAGGAAAAAAATCCCGATAAAGAAGGTGAAGTAACACTCTATCTGGTTCGTCACGGCAAAACTTTTTTCAATACTACCGGACAAGTTCAGGGGTTTGCTGATTCACCTCTAACAGATAAGGGAATCGAACAGGCAAAACTAGTTGGGGCAGGACTGAAAAATAAAAAGTTTGATCTCGCCTATTCCAGTGACTTAGGTCGCCAAAGAAACACTGCTAAGCTGATCCTTGCTGAAAATAAGAAAAAAACACCGAAGCTTTCTGAACACGATGGCTTTAAAGAATGGAATTATGGTGGTTTTGAAGGAAAAACGAATGCAGAGATGTGGACGCCGATTTTTGAAGCGAATGATTTGAAGTTTGATGAAGATTGGACAGACTATGATAAGCTAGTCAACAAGTTAGGCGATGAAGGAGTAGCAGATGCTATCGCAGAAAGCGATCCATTGAAAGTAGCAGAAAGCTATAAAGACATTACTAAAAGAGGTCAGGCAGCGATGGATAAAGTCATTGCTGACGCGGAAAAGAAAAAAGCGAAAAATGTTTTGATCGTTTCTTCTGGTAGTATGATCCCGACACTACTTGAAATGCTTGTGCCTGGAGAATACAAAGGAGAAGCCATTGATAATTGCAGTGTCACTACATTGAAGTACAGAGACGGCAACTATTCAGTCAACAAAATCAACGATACGCAATATGTAGAATAATTTGAGAACTGCTTTCGATGAAACTTATCGAGAGTAGTTTTTTTTAATTATTCCCATCATTTAATTGATTGATAAGGAATCGCCCAGTACTAAATCAGGAATCATCATGTGGAATGAAATGGTACGAGGTACGAAAATTTCCTTATTTGGGCGGACGATTAAACCTCAGACTTACGGCGGATGTTTTTTTCTTCTTTTTTTTATACACTTATTTCAGAGAGGAAGAACGTCATGAAGGTTTTATTTGTATTTGAGGATCATGAGTTTTCTAGTTTTTTTGTTTATGATCTGACTAGCGGTGTAAATACCCTGTTGCGTGTTTCGCCAGAAATAAAAATTCAAAAGCTGACCCTTGGGGAGCTGTATACGCAGGTACCAATTGAAAAATTCTTAAGCTATTTTTCAGTCGCCTTCTCTATAGAAGTAAAAAAATTCTTGATTCTGAAAAAAGCTGATAGTTTGCTAGGTGTCAAAGAAGCAGGCCTCGAGAAAGATGGCAAAATGCCAGTGACTGTTTACAAAGATTTCACTGCAATTAAAAATGGCCAGCGATTCACAAAAGGTGATCAGCGATTGACCCTTGATGAGATAGACGCGTATATCAGTTATCAAATTGATCAGGATGGTCGGATGGATGTGTTTGAGCGTCAAGAGGATATCATTCGGCTAATGAAACGGAAGACTGTTCGTCCACGTTTGTCTTCGATTACGAGTAATTATGGAACGATCAAAGAGTATTCCGGCAGCAATCTTAATCTGAAGGATATGCTGAAAATGGGAACTGGCTATTTAGCAAAAGGCAGTGCTCGAATGAATAAAATCAATGTACCAGAAGTCGGAAGTTTCTCTTTGGCAGGTAATTTCCCTTACCAGTTAGGAACGATCAATTGGGAGCAAAACAGCGTGAAATTGCGATCAGATTTGATTCAATAAAAAGTTATTCACAGGGAATGCTAAAAAAGCGAATTTATCATTCGATTTAGCCGCTTACAAAGCGATAAATACGTTCATAACAGGCTTAGATAGAGTTTCACAACTGGGAAACTTTTTGAGAAAAACGTCTTTGGACTCTTGACATTCCCGATGGCAACTCAGACCTATGAACGATAAAAGACTATGATCCACTAAAAAATGGAGGGATAATTATGATTTGGACTTTAATTGTTGGCGCGGTGATTGGAGCAATCGGCGGCAGTCTTTCTGGACGTGGAAAACAAATGGGCTGTATCTTTAACATCATTGCTGGTCTAGCGGGATCTTATATCGGTCAAGCAGTTTTTGGTCATTGGGGTCCGCATTTAGCTGGGATGGCTTTGGTACCATCAATCTTGGGAGCAGTGATAATCGTCGCAGTTGTTTCATTTTTCACAGGAAGACGATGAGACGAAACATAACAGGAGTCGAGAGATCGGCTTCTTTTTTTGTTTGACAAGGTCTTTTCTTTTTTCTAGTCGAGTTCGTTCTGCTTTTCGAAACTCTTTGTTATAATAGAAGACGGGTGATAAGAATGATAAAACGAATTGAAAAATTGCGTGCATCAATGAAAAAAGAAGTCATTGATGCGTATTTAGTAACAAGTCCAGCAAACCTTCGTTATTTGACGAATTTTACTGGAACAGCAGGTCTAGCATTCATTACATTAGAAAAAGCGTTCTTTATTACTGATTTTCGTTATACTGAACAAGCGAGTGAACAGGTTCAAGGGATGACAATCATCCAGCATCAAGGCAATATAGTAGGAGAGATTATCAAACTGGTAGAAAGCGAGCGTATTAGTTCCCTTGGCTTTGAAGATGGGTTCATGACATATGCGGAATATTCTGTCTTTGAAGAAGTCATTGATGCGGAGCTAGCGCCAGCTAGTGGTTTGATTGAAAAATTGCGAGAGCAAAAAGATGATGGAGAGATCGCAATCATTGAAAAAGCTTGTGCGATTGCGGACGAAGGGTTCGATCACGTCTTAAAAATGATCCGCCCAGGTATGACAGAAATTGAGGTAGCTAATCAGTTAGATTTCTTTATGCGCTCACTTGGTGCAACCGGAACATCTTTTGATACGATCGTAGCAAGCGGAGTACGGTCCGCTTTGCCTCACGGTGTTGCCAGTGAAAAAATGATTGAACCTGGTGATCTAATCACACTAGATTTTGGCTGTGTCTACCAAGGATATGTTTCGGACATCACTCGGACATTTGCGATCGGCGACCCAGGTCAACAATTAAAAGACATTTACCAAATCGTTCTGACAGCACAGCTAAAGGTCATTGATGCAGCACAAGCAGGCGTGACCGGTGCACAATTAGATGCTGTTGCTCGCGATTTTATTACTGAAGCAGGCTATGGGGAGGCCTTTGGACATTCTACCGGTCACGGAATTGGTATGGAAATCCATGAAGGTCCGAATATCAGCAAAACAAATAATGATCCATTGAATGTCGGCAATATCATTACTGATGAACCAGGGATATATATAGCTGGTTTGGGCGGGGTTCGAATCGAGGATGATCTGGTGATTTTAGCTGATGGTAATCGAATTCTGACGCAGTCTCCAAAAGAGCTCATCATTTTGTAAGTGTGATAGAGTAGTGGTAGCGTAAGTAAACAAGAAATGATAAACTAGAACCAAATCTGCAGAGATTGAATTAGGAGGAAGTATCATGATTTCAGTAAACGATTTTAAAACTGGGTTAACAATTGAGGTGGACGGCGGCATTTGGCGTGTAGTCGATTTCCAACATGTGAAGCCAGGTAAAGGTGCGGCCTTCGTTCGTTCGAAACTTAAAAATCTGCGTACTGGAGCGGTTCAAGAAAAAACGTTCCGCGCTGGAGAAAAGGTAGCAAAAGCTCAGATCGATAATAAAAAAATGCAGTATTTATATGATGATGGTGACAACTATGTCTACATGGATATGCAAAGCTATGAACAAATTGAAATGCCTAAACAACAGGTAGCTGATGAAATGCTTTACGTATTAGAAAATACTGAGCTCACTGTTATTATGTATGGGAATGAAGTCTTAGGAGTGGATCTGCCGAATACAGTTACCTTAGAAGTGGCAGAAACGGAACCAAATATCAAAGGTGATACTTCGTCAGGTGGTTCAAAACCAGCTGTGATGGAAACGGGCCTGACAGTCAACGTACCATTTTTCGTGAACCAAGGAGACAAACTGATCATTAACACACAAGATGGCAGTTACGTTTCTCGAGCATAATGATGTTGATACGAAAAGCTTTTAAATTTTGACGTTAGAATAATCATATACTACTTAAGAGTTCGCTCGATGATAGAAGGAGAGAGTAAGATGGCAGATGAAAGAAATTTAGTTTTAGGCGAGAGTCCTGAACTTGGCGAGATTATCATCGCACCAGAAGTAATCGAAGTAATTATCGGGATCGCGGCTTCTAAAGTCGACGGGGTTTACGGTATGCGCGGATCTATTGCTAGTAACATGACAGAGTTGCTGGGAAGATCAGCGCATGGCAAAGGTGTTTATCTTAAAAATGATGAAGACGGCTTAAAGGTCGACATTTATTCATATTTTGATTATGGCACGTCTGTTCCAAAAGTAGCAATGGCGATGCAAGAACGTGTTAAACAGCAAGTTTTGTTTATGACTGATGTTGCGCTAAGCGAAGTTAATATTCACGTAGTCGGTGTTGTTGCAGAAAAACTTGAACAACCAACACTAGAAGAATTATTCAATGATGAAGAGGAAAATAATGAATAAAGAATTATCACGTCATGAGATTCGGGAGAAGGCGTTACAGGCTTTATTCCCATTGGATTTCAACCAAGAGTTAACCAAAAAAGACGCCATAAACCATGCATTAAGTATTGACCAGCAAGAATTCGTCAGTGAAGACGAAGATGCTTTCGTTCCAGTCTATCTTGATGAATTAGTTGGTGGAGTCGTAGAACACCAAGCAGAGCTAGATGACATTATCAAAAAACATCTACGTTCTAACTGGTCGATTCAACGAATTGCTAAAATGGATTTGATTATCTTGCGACTAGGGATCTATGAGATGCTATATAACACTCAAGTACCCAATCGAGTTGTTTTAAATGAAGCAATCGAGTTAGCCAAAACTTTCAGTGATGATCAATCAAGAAAGTTTGTCAATGGAATCTTATCTAATGTAATGAAAGAGATCGATGAAGCTGGGGCAAATAGCTGATAAAGCTATTTTTCCCAGCTTTATTTAAACTATTAAAAGAAGCGGGGAATGAATGTGGCACAACTTATCAATGGAAAAGAGTTAGCTGAGAAGCTACAACAAGAAACGGCGGCGCAAGTTGAAGCGTTAGCGACAAGAGGGATCCATCCTGGTTTGGTCGTATTATTAGTCGGAGAGAACCCCGCCAGTCAAGTTTATGTGCGAAACAAAGAACGCGCAGCAAAAAAAATCGGGATCCATTCAGAAGTAAAACGTTACCCAGAAACAATTACAGAAGCTGATTTGATCAAGGAAATCGAATATTTCAATAATTCTGATGAATTCCACGGCATTTTAGTACAGCTGCCATTACCAGATCATATTGATGAAGAAAAGGTGCTGCTTGCGATTGATCCATTAAAAGACGTTGATGGGTTCCATCCAATGAATATGGGCCGTTTATTTGCGGGGATGCCTCATACAATTCCATGTACGCCATACGGTATTATGAAAATGTTTGAAGCGTATGATATTCCATTGGCTGGCAAGCAAGCAGTTGTGATCGGTCGTAGTAATATTGTCGGTAAACCCATGGGAATCTTACTATTAGAAGCCAATGCGACCGTGACCTTAACACATTCCAAAACGGAGGACCTGGCAAAAGTTGCCAAGAAGGCAGATATTTTGGTTGTAGCAATCGGCAGAGGTCATTTTGTTACAAAAGAATTTATCAAACCAGGGGCAGTCGTAATCGATGTTGGCATGAACCGTAATGAAGATGGGAAATTGATTGGTGATGTAAAATTTGATGAGGTCGAACCAATCGCGGGCTACATCACTCCAGTTCCTGGCGGTGTGGGTCCTATGACTATCACTATGCTGATGCAGCAAACGGTAGAATGTTGTGAACGCCAAGTGTTGGACCACGAATAGCAAAGAGGTGTTTGAATGGCACAAGAGTATTTAACTGTCAGTGCGCTAAATAAATATATTAAACGAAAATTTGACGTAGACCCCTATTTAGAGCGGGTCTATTTGACCGGAGAAATCTCCAACTTTCGTATGCGGGCAAATAGCCATCAATATTTCAGTTTAAAGGATGAACGCTCAAAAATAAGTGCGATCATGTTCAAAGGTGCCTTTCAAAAACTGAAATTCGCACCGAAAGAAGGAATGAAAGTATTGGTGGTTGGTCGTGTAGCACTTTACGAAGCTAGCGGGAATTACCAAATCTATATTGATCACATGGAGCCCGATGGTGTGGGTGCTTTGTATCAAGCTTTAGCTGAATTGCGGGAGAAGTTAGACAAAGAAGGGTTGTTTTCAAGACCAAAAAAAACGTTACCGCGCTATCCCAAACGGATTGCGGTGATCACTAGTCCAAGTGGTGCGGTCATTCGCGACATCATTACAACAGTGAAACGACGCTATCCAATCACCCAGTTGGTTCTATTTCCTACTTTAGTACAGGGAGACAAAGCAGCAGCGGATATCGTCAAAAATATCAAAAAAGCAGAAGCCATGGATTTTGATACCATGATTATTGGACGAGGTGGCGGCTCGATCGAAGACTTATGGCCTTTCAATGAAGAAATCGTCGCGCGAGCAATCTCTGCTTCTCCTATACCGATTATCTCATCAGTGGGACATGAAACGGATACGACAATTGCAGATTTGGTTGCAGATGTTCGAGCAGCGACACCAACGGCTGCCGCGGAATTAGCAGTGCCTGTCTTATCAGAAGAAATCTTGCGCATCAAAGAAAAACAAGCGCGCTTAGAGCAAGCCTTCTTACATCAGTTGCAACGCAAAAAGGAACGCTTTGAACGGCTGCAGCAATCGTATATTTTTAGACAACCCAATCGCTTATATGAAGCACAAAGCGTACAGTTGGATCGCTTAACGCAGCAATTGCAGCAGAATATGACTGTTTTGGTGAATCAGCGAGAACGAGAATTGATGCAGTACAGCAATCGCTTAGCGCAAGCTAATCCTATCAATCGAGTCAAGCAAGCCCAACAACAAATGACTTATTTGCAGGAACGCCTGCAGCAGCAAATGCAAGGCTATTTGGAAAATCAACAACGAAGAGTACAGCAAGCCATCACGTCACTGGATTTATTAAGTCCCTTAAAGACAATGGGCCGAGGCTTTACTTATACAACGCAAGATAATCAGGTAGTTCGTTCAGTAGACGATTTACAGGAAAAAGAAATGACTGTTCATTTTGTCGATGGAACGGTGAAAACAGCGATTTTAGAAATTGATAAAGGGGAAGAATAATGGAAAATACAACCTTTGAAGAATCCATCACGCAATTAGAAACGATCGTCACACAGCTAGAACGCGGCGATGTGCCTTTAGAAGAAGCACTAGAAGCGTTTCAAAAAGGGATGGTCTTAAGCAAACAGTGTCAAGACACGCTAACGAAAGCAGAAAAAACATTGACGAAAATGATGAGTGAAGACGAAGAAGTGCCTTTTACAGGTGAGGAGGAAGCCTAAATGTTGCAGCAGCTTTCTGCTGAAGAGCTACCTAAAGTCGAAAAAGAGATTCGCGACTTTATTACTACCTGCACGACCCATGAACAACTGAAAGAAAGTATGCTTTATTCCATTGAAGCAGGAGGGAAACGGATTCGGCCGCTAATTGTTTTGGCAACTGTCAAAGCATTTCAAAAAGAACTGACCGCACCTGTTTACCAAACAGCTGGAGCACTAGAGATGATTCATACGTATTCACTGATTCATGATGATCTTCCAGCGATGGATGATGACGATTTGCGTCGCGGAAAGCCTACTAACCATAAAGTCTTCGGAGAAGCTCTGGCGATTTTAGCAGGTGATGGACTTTTGACTGGGGCTTTTCAACTGATTAGTGAAACGACATTAAGTACTGCTGAAAATGTCTTACTGATCCAGCTTTTAGCGAAAGCTTCTGGTACCGCCGGAATGGTAGCTGGACAAGCAGGGGACATGGCAGCAGAGAAGCGTCAGGTACCTTTAGATGAGCTAAAGGCGATTCATCGTGGGAAGACGGGAGCGCTTTTGACCTATGCCTTCGTTGCTGGGGGCATCTTGGCAAATCAAACGGAATACGTGATTGAGCTACTTGAAAAACTTGGCGGACACATCGGGCTGGCTTTCCAGATCCGTGATGATTTGCTTGATGTGGTCGGTACCACCGAGGAACTAGGTAAGCAAGTTGGTCAAGATGAAAAAGCTGCTAAAAGCACGTACCCAGCCTTATTGGGTCTTGAAGGAGCAAAACAGGCATTAGCAGATGAATTGAACCAGGCTGAGATTGTTGTACAGCAATTGACGAGTGTTGCTGAGTTTCACCCGCAAATCTTCCGAGAATTGCTTGAGCTGTTTGCGCTAAAAAAATAACTTTAGAAGTAGGGAATGATATGAAAAAAGAACGTGTCGATGTGTTGGCTTTCAATCAAGGACTTTTTGAGACCAGAGAGAAGGCAAAACGCGGCGTGATGGCTGGGCTAGTCTACGATCAGAAAAATGAGCGACTGGACAAACCTGGTGAAAAAATCCCAATTGAGACGATTTTACAAGTGAAAGGACAAGGCTTGGCGTATGTTTCTCGTGGTGGACTAAAACTGGAGAAAGCCTTAAAGACTTTTGCTGTTGATATCAATCGGAAGATTCTATTGGATATTGGTTCTTCTACGGGAGGATTTACTGATGTTGCGTTACAAAACGGGGCAACGTTGAGCTATGCATTGGATGTGGGCTATAATCAATTGGCCTGGAAATTACGTCAAGATGAACGTGTAGTAGTGATGGAACGAACAAATTTCCGCTATTCCAAACTAGCTGATTTTGAGCATGGACAGCCGAATTTTGCCACAATTGATGTTTCTTTTATTTCCTTGAAACTAATCTTACCGCCACTTCATGATATTCTAACAGAAGCAGGCGATGTAGTGGCATTAATCAAGCCACAATTCGAAGCAGGGAAAGAATATGTTGGAAAAAAAGGCATCATCAAGGATCCTAAAACGCATTTGATGGTTTTGGAAGAAATCACAGATTTTGCCACAACTATTGGATTTGATGTACAAGAGTTGACTTTCTCTCCAATTACAGGCGGGGAGGGCAATATCGAGTTTCTTGCTCATTTAAAAAAAGTTCCTGAGTCCGGCATCATAAATCCAGAAATAGATTTGGCAAATGTTGTCTCAGAAGCCCATCAGCAACTAGATAAATAGTCTGGAGGAGAAGGAATGCGAAAACAAGAACGTCATCGTATCATTACTCAGTTACTGAGTGAGTTCGATGTGAAGAAACAAGAGGATTTCGTGGCAATCTTGGCCCAGCAAGGAGTAACTGTTACTCAAGCCACGATCTCACGTGATATCAAGGAAATGAAATTGATCAAAGTTCCCGCTCAAAATGGTGGTTATCGGTACAGCATGCCACGCAAGGAGCAAGAAGATGTTAACGAAAAACTAGCTGATCTTTTGAAAGAAGCTGTGATTTCTGTTGATCAGATGGAAAAGTTCATCAATGTAAAAACACTGCCGGGAAATGCTTCGGCGTGTGCTAATTTGCTGGAAAAACAGTTCACTAAAGTTCTATTCACGACTTTAAATGACGATGACAGCGTTTTGATGATCGCTCGAACGGAAGAAGATGCCAAGCGTATTAAGCAAGACATCGCACAGAAAAGTCAAAATAATTAGTCTGTCTCATTAAAAGGAGAATGTGCAAAATGTTACAAGAACTGACAATTAAAAACTTTGCGATCATTTCTTCGTTACATTTGAGTTTTACTGATGGAATGACTGCATTAACTGGTGAGACTGGTGCCGGAAAATCGATCATTATCGATGCGGTGAGTTTGTTAGCAGGTGCTCGCTCTTCAATCGAATACATTCGCCAAGGCAGCGATAAGTGCTTGGTAGAAGGACTTTTTGATTTACCAAAGCAGTCAGACTTTGAAATATTGATGGAGGAGCTTGGTATAGAAGTTGACGAGGCGGGATTGATTGTCCAGCGAGATTTGAATATCTCAGGAAAGAGTGTCTCACGTGTTAATGGCAGGATTGTGACTTTAGCAAATCTGCGACGAATCGGACAATTTTTAGTGGATATCCAAGGTCAAAACGATCACCAAGAATTGATGCATCCCGAATCGCATTTGCGTCTTTTAGACAGTTTTGGCGATGCTTCTTTTCAAAATATCAAACTGACCTATCAAACGGCTTTCCAAAGCTATGTTACCTTAGCGAATCAGGTCAAGAAGTTCAAACAAAATGAACAGTCTTTTGTCCAACGGATCGATATGCTGACCTTCCAGCAAGAAGAAATTGGCAACGCCGAGCTGACTGTCGGTGAGGAAGAAAAATTGGTAGAGGAACGTGAGAAGCTAACGAACTATCAAAAAATCGTGGACAGTCTTTCCTACAGTTATCAAGCAATGACAAATGAAGAAACGAGCGCTCTTGATACAATTGGTTCTGCTAGTCAAGAACTTCAAACGATTGCTTCTTTAGATAAGGATTATGAAAGTATTTCCGACAATGTTCATAGTGCGTACTATTTACTACAAGATGCCGTCAGTGAAATCGGTCGTCAATTAGATATGCTCGAATTAGATGAGGAAAGATTAGATTTAGTCAATGAACGTCTAGAATTGATCCATCAATTAAAACGAAAATACGGTGATTCGATCGAAGTGATTTTGAACTATTATGATCAGATTAGCCAAGAACTGTTAGATTCAGATTTTTCTGGTGATAAATTGGAAAAACTGGAAAATGAGTTAGCAACAAAAAAAGTAACCTTGCAGAAACTGGCGGAGAAGTTGAGGGCGGCTCGGAACAAAATGGTGAGGAAGCTGGAATCCGCTATACAGAATGAACTGAAGGATCTGTACATGGAAAATGCGCGCTTTGAAGTCCGCTTCAAAGAAACCAATTTTACATCGGATGGAATTGATGAGGTAGAATTCTATATCACGACGAATCCTGGGGAACCTTTAAAACCATTGGTCAAAGTAGCTTCAGGTGGCGAAATTTCGCGTGTGATGTTAGCTTTGAAGACGATTTTCTCGAAAACACAAGGCCTAACCAGTATCGTATTTGATGAAGTCGATACAGGAGTAAGTGGACGTGTGGCGCAAGCCATTGCTGATAAGATTTATCAAATCGGACAAAATTCGCAGGCCTTATGCATCACACATTTACCTCAGGTAGCAGCAAAAGCGGATCATCAATTGTTCATTCGAAAAGAGGTGGTGGATGGCCGGACGCTTACTAAAGTAGAAGAGCTAACGGAGCAAGACCGCACAGAAGAAATCGCCCGAATGTTAGCGGGGACTGAAATCACTGATTTGACTGTCAAACACGCAGAAGAATTATTGCAATTAGCAAAAAAATAGCCGGAGCAGATGCTCCGGCTATTTGCTTACATAATACTCAACAGACTACTCAAAACTAATGAGCCAATTGTTAAAATTAACATGGTCCAAATAACAACCTTAGTAACTTTAGAAAATGTACTAGTAGATTTTTTGTTATTCATGATGTCACCATCCTCGAAAAAATATTAAACTCATCATACTCCATTTCACAAAACTCCGCAATTAACCGAAAAAAACTTTTAAAAAATACTAAGGAATCTTTTCGCACCAATATTGCGAATTCAATTGTTAAAACTTGCTAAATCCTTTATATTTTAAATGAATTGAAACACGAATGTAACGATAATGCAGTATAGTGAGGATAGTAGTTTGAAGAGGAAGGACTGTGTTTGTTGGCATCATTTTCACCAGTACTATTGTTATGGTACATTTTTCCGATAATCGTCTTTTTAGCGTCTGATTATATCGTAACAACTTTTAAGTTAAAACAACGCTTCAATTTGAAAACGCCGGATATTACCATACCATTTTTAATTGTTGGTATGCACGAAATTTCGAAGAGTATCAGCTCGTTTTCGATTTTACCATATTTTTTACTAACTATTCTATTATTGGGCATTAGCGTAGTTGTTTTTCAAGCCTATCGTTATCGCGAAATCATGTACGGTCGCTTCTTTAAAATGTTTTGGCGCTTAACGTTTTTATTGTCGGTCTTAGTCTATTTTATTTTGATTATTGCGAGCATTATTAATGCGTTATAATACGAAAAAACTTTAAAAAAACTCCTTATTCCACTTAGCATCCTTGATAAATCAGCATGGTTAGAAAAGGTCAAAAAACTGTTATTTTTGTTTTTTTGCAAAGTGTGGTAGATTGTGGGGGATTGTGGTAGACTAATCTCATGCGGTGGTAAAAAGGGGTGAAGTCTAGATGTTCATGGGTGAATTTCAACATAATATTGATGCAAAAGGTCGATTGATCGTACCATCAAAATTACGTGAACAATTAGGCGAGAAATTTGTAGTTACCCGCGGAATGGATGGGTGCTTATTTGGATACCCTTTATCCGAATGGAATCAACTTGAAACGAAGTTGAATGAGATGCCACTTTCAAAAAAAGATGCGCGTGCGTTCGTACGTTTCTTTTACTCCGCAGCAACTGAATGTGAGATAGACAAGCAGGGACGAATCAATATTCCTGTATCACTACGTAATCACGCGTCGCTTGAAAAAGAATGTGTGATTATCGGGGTCGCAAATCGAATTGAGATTTGGGATCAAGCACGCTGGAATGAATTTACAAAAGAAACAGAAGCTAGTTTTGATGACATTGCTGAAACAATGGTCGATTTTGGATTTTAGAGAAGAGGATTATCAATGACAGACTTTCAACATACAACCGTTTTGCTTCATGAGACAGTTGATGGTCTAGCAATTAAACCAAACGGTGTTTATGTTGATTGTACATTAGGTGGTGCTGGGCATAGCGAGTATTTGCTAAGCCAGTTAAATGCCGATGGACATCTTTACGCTTTTGATCAGGATCAAAAGGCAATCGATAACGCGAAGATTCGTTTAGGCGAATATGTCGCAAAGAATCAAGTGACCTTTATAAAAGCAAACTTTAGAGAACTGACGACAGAACTGAATCGCATAGGCGTGACAGAGGTCGATGGGATTTTATACGATTTGGGAGTTTCCTCTCCCCAACTGGATGAGGCAGAACGTGGGTTTAGTTACCATCAAGACGCACCATTGGATATGCGGATGGATCAAGATGCACCGCTGTGTGCTTACCAAATCGTAAATGAATACTCTTATCATGAATTAGTAAAAATTTTCTTCAGATACGGTGAGGAAAAATTTTCTAAGCAGATTGCTCGACTAATTGAGCGCAGACGTGCAGACAAACCGATCGAAACAACTGGCGAGCTTGTGGACTTGATCAAGGATGCTATCCCTGCGCCAGCACGACGAAAAGGTGGACATCCTGCAAAACGTGTTTTCCAAGCTATCCGTATCGCTGTAAATGATGAGCTGGGGGCAATTGAGAGTTCTTTGGAACAGGCAATTGACTTGCTTACTATAGAGGGCAGAGTCAGTGTGATTACTTTCCATTCATTGGAAGATCGGATCGTTAAGACAATGTTTAAAGAATTCAGTACACCGAAGGATATGCCTCCGGGTTTACCGATGGTGCCTGAAGAGTTCCAACCAGTATTGAAGCTAGTTAATCGAAAACCAATTATTCCTTCTGATGAGGAATTACATGATAATAATCGTGCGAGAAGTGCAAAATTACGGATCGCGGAGAAAATGAAGAAAGGATAGGAATTATGGCAGAATTAAATAATAATCAACAGTTTCAATTTGATTCTCAGCAAGAAGAGATTCACCAAACGCCAGATTCTTTCAAAGTCTTCGTTTCTCCAGGAGATCGCCTAAAGAAAATCACTCGTGTGGAAAAAATTGCTGTATTTGCATTCTTAGTGATGCTAATTGGATTATCGGTTGTGATGGTTAATTACCGAAATGAAATCAGCAAAACTCAAAATGAAATTACAAGTATTCAAACGGATATTGATGCAAAAGAAAAAACAGCTTCTCAACTACAACAGGAGAAGAGCGAATTATCTCGTTCTGATCGTTTGAAGGAAGTTGCTGAAAAAGCTGGGCTTTCTATCAATGACGCGAATTTAAGGAAAGTGAAGTAAATGAGCTTTAAAAGGCTAAAAAGGAAAATCCGAAAAAAGAATTTGACTCCGATGAACAATCGCAAAAAAGTAGGCGTTATTTTGTTTGCTACGAGTATTGGATTGTTCTTTTTATTTGCCATTCGCATGATTTATGTTGTAGCTGGTGGACATGTCGCCGGTACTTCTTTAGCAGCCAAGACTGAAGAATTGTATAACGGTGGAGAAGTAGTGAAGGCAAAACGTGGAACGATTTACGATCGTAACGGTGAAGTAATTGCAGAAGATGCAACCTCCTATTCGATCTATGCGATTTTGTCAGAGAGTTATGTTTCCGGAAAAGAAAAGCTTTATGCACAAGAAAAGAATTTTGATGAATTGGCTTCTATTTTACATAAGTATTTAGGAATTAATGAAAAGTCGGCCTTAAAAACTTTGAAAAGCGGTATTAATAGTGATGGGACTAGCAAGTACTATCAGGTTGAATTTGGTAACAAAGGAAAAAGTATTTCTGAAGAGACCAAACAAAATATTGAAGCTGACATGAAGAAAGCTAAGGTCAAAGGTCTGTACTTTACTGAACACACTGATCGAATGTATCCGAATGGGAATTTTGCTTCTCATTTTATTGGTTATGCACAACCAGATAAAAAAGAATCGTTGGTCGGCATGATGGGTGTCGAAGCAGCTTATGATGATGTTTTAAAAGGAAAAGACGGAAAAGTCGTTTACCAAAAAGATGAGAATCAACGTCCGATTCCTGGAAGTGTTGCGGAAGAGAAAAAGGCTGTTGATGGAGAAGATATTTATACCACTTTGGATGCGGGATTACAAAGTTATTTAGAGACTCTATTAGATAAAGTTAACGCTGAGGCCAAACCAGCTGAAATGACAGCGATGCTGATGCAGGCAAAAACCGGAGATATTTTGGCGATGTCTCAGCGACCAACTTTCAATCCTGAAACAAAAGAAGGTCTGGGAGAGTCTGATGCATGGCGCAACTTTCTAATTGAAGACAATTATGAACCAGGGTCGACTATGAAGGTTTTTACGACTGCGGCTGCTGTGAATGAAGGAGTCTTTAATGAGAATGAAAGTTATGTTTCAGGAAAGATTCAAGTAGCGGATGCAACCATCAATGACTGGGATTTAGGTAAAAAAGGAATTTTGACGATGCGTCAAGCATTATCTTGGTCAAGCAACGTTGGGATGGTCAAATTGGAAGAGCGATTAGGGGAACGTTGGCCTGATTATGTGAAGCGTTTTGGTTTTGGTCAAAGCACTTATTCTGGTTTGCCAGGTGAGAACAAGGGCCTATTGCCAACCAGTAATATCGTTGACCAAGCGATGAGTTCTTACGGTCAAGCTATCGGTGTAACAAATTTTCAAATGATGCGCGGCTTTACTGCTGTAGCAAATGACGGAAAAATGTTGCAACCTCATTATATTGAAAAAGTATCCAATCCTAATACAGGTAAAGAGATTATCACAAAACCGGAAGTAGTAGGAGAACCAATCACCGCTGAGACTGCTCAAAAGGTTCGTGAATATATGCGAGATACTGTTGAGAGTGAAAACTATGGCTCAGCGTATGATCAATACAAAGTACCTGGTTACCACATTTCTGCCAAAACAGGTACGGCTCAAATTGCTGAGGGCGGGAGATATTTAACAGGAGATACGAATTATATTTATTCAATTGCTTTGATGCTTCCATCAGAAGATCCTGAATATATTTTATATATTACGATGAAGCAGCCACAAGAAAATAAAGAAGGTATCTTAGGTGAAATAGCAAATCCACTATTAAGCCGAGCGATGGAATTCCAAAATAGCAATACAGATTCTTCGGATGAAGAAAGCAATACGAAAATTACAGTAGAGGACTATCGCAATCTAAAGACGTCACGTGCTGCTGCAGATGCAAATAAACGAGGAGTAACTGCGGTCGTAGTTGGAGATGGTGATAAAGTCATCAAACAATCTGCGAAACCTGGAGAGAAAGTCATGGCCAATGAGCATTTGATTTTACTGACAGACGGGAAGAAAGAGATGCCCGATGTTCGTGGATGGTCAAAAGCAGATATCCTAAAATTAGCGAATTTGCTGGATATTGAAGTTAGCTTCAAAGGAGATGGGTACTGCACAAAGCAAAACATCGTTCCTTATGAAGAAGTATCGAAAAAGAAACTAAAAATCACGTTAGGTTAGGACTGGAGAGAAAAAAATGCAACCGGCACAACTATTCATTGCCTTTGCCAGTAGTTTCGCAATTACGGTAGCAGGCATGCCTTTTATAATCGGCTATTTTAGAATGAAAAAACAAGGACAAGAAATTCGTGATGAAGGTCCAAAATGGCACAATTCAAAAGCAGGGACCCCAACGATGGGCGGACTAGGTTTTTTAGCCGCTGCTGTGATTACTGCAATTTGGTTTAGTCTTTGGACAAATAAAATGACAACGTCACTATTGATTTTAGTGTTCGTCTTATTATTGTATGGGATCATCGGTTTTTTGGATGATTTCATAAAATTGGCGAAGAAACAGAATGAAGGATTGACTTCAAGTCAAAAATTCATAGCTCAAGTTGTTGTAGCGATTATCTTCTATATCATTTATCGAACAGAAGGTTATCCTAATACCTTGAATTTCTTTGGTATTGAACTGCCGATAAATATTCTATATGGTCTGTTTGTGGTTTTTTGGTTGGTCGGTTTTTCAAATGCAGTGAATCTAACTGATGGGATCGATGGACTGGTATCTGGTCTAGGCACAATCTCATTTGCAACATATGGAATCATTGCATGGAAACAACAGCAGTATGAAGTTTTAATTGTTTGTCTTTCTGTGATGGGTGGGCTTGTTGGATTCTTTCCTTATAATAAGAAGCCAGCAAAGATCTTTATGGGCGACGTTGGATCGCTTGCTTTAGGCGGGCTGTTAGCAGCTGTATCGATCCTCTTACATCAAGAATGGACATTATTACTAGTCGGTCTAGTTTACATTTTTGAAACAGCAAGCGTGATTATTCAGGTCACTTCCTTTAAACTAACAGGGAAACGTGTTTTTAAAATGTCACCCTTACACCACCACTTTGAAATGTCAGGTTGGTCCGAGTGGAAGGTTGACACAGTATTTTGGGCTATTGGACTCATTGCATCCATTATTGTTTTACTGATCGTACTGTAGGAGATGACTAGGAAATGAAACAAATTAAACAATATGAAAACGAAAAAGTATTAGTCTTAGGATTAGCGAAGAGTGGATTTAGTGCGGCCAAGTTGTTGAATGACTTGGGCGCACTTGTTACGGTCAACGATGGAAAGCCTTTTGAAGAAAATCCAGAGGCTCAAGGATTATTGGAACAGGGTGTACGAGTGATTACAGGGCACCATCCGATAGAATTATTGGATGAAGATTTTTCTTTGATGGTGAAAAATCCTGGTATTCCTTACGATAATCCATTAGTAGCGAAAGCGGAAAAACTGCATATTCCTATTTTGACCGAAGTGGAGTTGGCCTATCAAGTCGCAGAATGTCCAATCGTTGGTATCACTGGAACGAATGGCAAGACGACTACCACCACTATGATCGGTCTATTGTTGAATCAAGAGAGAACCGCTGGAAAAGCTCATCTTGCTGGTAATATTGGTTTTCCCAGTAGTGAAGTGGCTTCGAAAGCAACAGTGGATGATGATATTGTCATGGAACTGTCAAGCTTTCAGTTGATGGGCGTAAAAGAATTCAAGCCGCAGATTGCTGTCATAACAAATATCTACGAAGCGCACTTGGACTATCATAAAACGCGTGAAAATTACGTGGCCGCGAAATGGGCTATTCAAGCGAATATGACCCCAGCTGATTACCTCGTCTTGAATTGGAATTCTCAAGAACTGCAATCAATGAGTAAACAAACTAAAGCGCAAGTCGTACCTTTTTCAACGAAGGAAAAGCTAGTGAATGGAGCGTACCTACTAGACGGTGGGCTCTACTTTAAGCAAGAAAAGATCATGAATGCTTCTGAATTAGGAGTGCCAGGAGCGCATAATGTTGAGAATGCATTAGCGGCGATTGCTGTAGCAAAACTAAAAGGTATTTCAAATGAAGGAATCAGAACGGCTTTGAGCAATTTCCACGGTGTTCCGCATCGAACACAGTATGTGGATACGATCAATGGTCGCAAGTTTTATAATGACTCTAAAGCAACAAATAGCTTGGCTACTGAGATGGCCTTGAGTGGTTTTGATAATGATCGTTTGATCCTGTTAGCGGGTGGTTTGGATCGTGGAAATGGGTTTGATGAATTGATTCCATCACTAGAAGGAGTTAAAGCAATCGTTCTATTCGGCGAAACAAAAGATAAGCTGGCTGATACAGCTAGACGTGCAGGAATTAAAACGATCATTATGACATCAAATGTTGAGACGGCTGTTCCACTGGCTTATGAACAAAGTGAAGCGGGCGACAGTATCCTGTTATCACCTGCCAATGCCAGTTGGGATCAATATCCGAGCTTTGAGATTCGCGGGGAAAAATTTATGCAAGCTGTGAAACAAATAGAAAAGTAGGGAAATAGAATGAGAATACTTGTTACAGGCGGCGGCACGGGTGGACATATTTATCCAGCCTTAGCATTTATCCGTTACGTACAAAAGATTCAACCTGATTCCGAATTTTTATATGTAGGAACTCATCGCGGGTTGGAAAATAAAATCGTGCCTGAAACAGGCATCCCTTTTAAAACGATTAAAATCCAAGGGTTTAAACGAAAGTTTTCGCTCGATAATGTAAAAACAGTTCAATTGTTCTTGGAAAGTATCAAACGTTCGAAAGCGATCTTACGCGAGTTTAAACCAGATATTGTAATCGGTACAGGCGGTTATGTTTCGGGATCGGTGGTTTATGCGGCAACGCGAATGAAGATCCCCACAATTGTTCATGAACAAAATAGTGTTCCAGGAATTACAAACAAATTTTTGAGTCGTTTCGTTGATCGGGTAGGAATTTGTTTCCCTGATGCTGCACAATATTTCCCGGAAAATAAGACAGTTTTAGTTGGGAATCCACGTGCACAAGAAGTGGTGACTAGTGGGAAATCTGAAGTGTTGGAACAATATGGTTTGTTGCCAGAAGTTCCCACGGTTTTAATCTTTGGCGGGAGTCAAGGCGCATTAAAAATAAACCAAGCCGTCATCCAAGCATTGCCGAAGTTCTCTCAAAAAGAGTATCAAATACTTTATGCTTCCGGAGACAGGTATTATAACGAAATATCTGAAAGGTTTGATATAGATAAAATCAGTCGCAATCTTTCACTGCAGCCCTATATTAAAAATATGACGGATGTTATGGCTAATGTTGATTTGCTAATTGGTCGTGCTGGGGCGACTTCAATTGCAGAACTCACTGCTTTAGGATTGCCGGCTATCCTTATTCCAAGTCCATATGTGACGAATGATCATCAAACAAAGAACGCACAAAGTTTAGTTAATGCAGGCGCGGTCAAGATGATTACGGATGCTGAATTAACTGGTGAAACATTGGTGGCAGCAGTTGATGAAATCATGGGGTATTCTGAAAAAAGATTAGCAATGGCGGAGGCTTCACGTAAAGAAGGTATCCCAGATGCTGCCGAACGATTATGGTCACTAGTCAACGAGCTCGTCAAATAATATTTTGGAGGTGAGGATCATTAGTCGTGAAGAAGTTCCAGATGAAAAGAAAGACCAAGAGGTAAAAAATAGACAAGAAAATTTAACACCTTGGCAATTGGCCAATATGGAATACTTGAAGCAAAAGGCACTGGAAAACGGCGAACCAGAAGGAGAACAAGAAACTTCTGATGTGCCTACTGATACACCAAGTACTAGTGAGCCTGCCGATGAAAGTATTGAAGAGTCTGAAAAAACGGCGCCTGATCCTATTGAGCCTGAAGAAGAAGTAGAGTTGGAAGAGTCTTCAAATGGACCCAAAAATGGCTCGTTTTTAGATCGGCTACCCAATATAAGACATGAGCGCAATCGCCGTCTTGTACGGAGATCGTCGATTCTAATTGGATTATTTTCAATTCCAGCTTTACTATTATTATATTACATTTCACCATTAGGTAAGTTAGGCGGCGTTAGTGTAAAAGGCAATGAACGTATTTCCACAGAGATAATTAAAAATGAACTCAATTTTACTGTTGGAGATAATCTTTGGAGTCAGTATTTTGATCGCAAAGATCATGTGGAAAATTTGAAGAAACAAGAGCTTCAAATTGAAAAAGCTGAAGTCTCTATTGATGGATTTAATCATTTTGAAGTGCAGGTTAAGGAATACCCAGAAGTTGCCTATTTAGAAAACGATGGAAAGTATTCTCCGGTTATTTCAAATGGGAAAATAATCCCGATTGAAGTCGAGAAAAGTAATGGCGAATTGCCTATTTTAGAAAGTTTTACCGGCTCAAAACGAATTTTGAAAGTGCTCGAAGGATATAATAAATTGTCTGAAGAAGTCAAACAGGGAATTTCTCAGATTAAGTACGCTCCCACAACTGAAAATAAAGAATTATTGGAAATTTTCATGAATGACGGAAATAAGGTACTGGTAAGCATCAATGATTTGGGTGGGAAAATGAATTATTACCCTCAAATCGCGAAAGAAATGAATGACAAGCAGATTAAAGGAGTCGTTGATATGGAAGCAGGAATATACAGTTATCCATACACTGAAAAAACGGATGAAAAATCGACTACCGAGGAATCAACACAAAACTCAACAGATCAATCTGGAATGCCAGTTGGAAATGATTAAATTTATTACAAGAAAATGTTGAATCTTCTTTTTCATTCTAGGCAAAATGTGTTAAAATTGAAGGCAGTGAATTGCTTGCAAATAATTATATTTCATGCTTAACAGTAAGTTAAAATATTAAATCTGAATAAAGCATTTATTTGAAAATAGGAGGGAATCCCATTCATGGCAAAAGCAGGAATGTATGTAGGCCTTGATATCGGGACAACATCGATAAAAGTTGTTGTTGCCGAGTACATCGATAGCCAAATGAATATCATTGGTGTTGGAAACGCAAAATCAGAAGGAATCAATCGTGGGATTATCGTAGACATCGATAAAACAGTACAGGCGATTCAACGAGCAGTAAAACAGGCCGAGGAAAAAGCTGGGATTCAGATAAAAAGTGTCAGCGTGGGATTACCTGCCAACTTATTAGAAGTTGAGCCTTGTCAAGGTATGATCGCTGTTAACAATGAGTCGAAAGAGATTATGGATGAAGATGTTCGTAATGTCGCTTCCGCAGCAATGGTTCGTTCAGTTCCTCCTGAAAGACAAATCGTTGCGCTATTGCCTCAAGAATTTACCGTTGATGGCTTTGAAGGTATCAAAGATCCTCGCGGAATGATTGGTGTTCGTCTCGAAATGTTCGGGCTAGTGTTCACCGGACCTAAAACAATCATTCATAACATCACAAAATGTGTGGAGAAAGCGGGACTATCAGTTGCTGAAACAGTGATTACGTCTTTAGCTTTGACAGAGTCGATTTTATCAGACGGCGAAAAAGACTTTGGTACGATTGTGGTTGATATGGGCGGTGGTCAGACAACGACCGCAGTCATGCACGATAAACAATTGAAATTTACTCACGTTGATCAAGAGGGCGGAGAATTTGTTACCAAAGATATCTCCATCGTCTTAAACACTTCGTTTAATAATGCTGAAGCATTAAAAATCAACTATGGGGACGCTTATCCGAGCCGAACTTCTGCGGATGAAGATTTCCCAGTAGATGTTATTGGAAAAACGGATCCGGTTAAAGTTGATGAACGGTACTTAGCAGAAATTATCGAAGCTCGCTTAGAACAAATCTTCCGTAAAGCAAAGGAAGCATTAGATGAGATCGAAGCACTTGATCTGCCTGGCGGAGTTGTTTTAACAGGCGGGGCAGCCAGCTTGCCTGGTGTGGTTGACTTAGCCGAAGACATTTTTGGAACGACTGTGAAGCTGCACGTTCCAAATCAAATGGGCTTGAGAAATCCTGTCTTTACAAATGTCATCAGCATCGTAAATTATTCAGCTGAATTGAGTGATGTTTACCATTTAGCGAAATCAGCGGTAACGGGTGAAAAAGTTTCTCTATCTGTTTCACCACAACCGAATGCTGTTTCTACAGCACCTGTATATGACGATTACGAAGCATCCAATGATTATGAAGAAGAATCAAAACCAAAAAATGAAGAAAAAGTTACTGGGAAGATTAAAGACTTCTTCTCTAATATTTTTGACTAATTTGTAGGAGGAATAGAAAACATGGAATTCTCAATAGATAACAATATTAACGAAGGTGCAGTTATTAAAGTTATCGGTGTTGGCGGTGGGGGCGGAAACGCCATCAATCGCATGATCGAGGAAAACGTCAAAGGCGTTGAATTCATTGCTTCAAACACTGATGTCCAAGCCCTTAAAAATTCAAAAGCAGAGACAGTAATTCAATTAGGTCCTAAATATACTCGTGGATTAGGAGCTGGATCACAACCGGAAGTTGGTCAAAAATCAGCAGAAGAAAGTGAACAAGCTATTCGCGATGCACTTGAAGGAGCGGATATGGTTTTCATCACAGCCGGCATGGGCGGTGGTACTGGTACTGGAGCTGCTCCAATCGTTGCGAAGATTGCAAAAGACTTAGGTGCACTAACAGTGGGCGTTGTTACGCGTCCATTCAGTTTTGAAGGTCCGAAACGCGGGCGCTTTGCTGCCGAAGGTATTTCATTGCTAAAAGAAAATGTTGATACACTATTAATTATTTCAAATAACCGCTTGCTGGAAGTTGTAGATAAGAAAACACCGATGCTGGAAGCATTCCGTGAAGCAGACAATGTTTTACGTCAAGGGGTTCAAGGTATCTCAGACTTGATTACAGCTCCTGGCTATGTGAACTTGGACTTTGCCGATGTGAAAACAGTGATGGCTAACCAAGGAACGGCTTTAATGGGGATTGGTGTTGCTAGCGGTGAAGATCGCGTTGTTGAAGCGACGAAAAAGGCAATCTCTTCACCGTTATTAGAAACATCAATCGACGGTGCAGAACAAGTGTTATTGAACATTACTGGCGGGTTAGATATGACTCTGTTTGAAGCTCAAGATGCTTCGGATATTGTTGCAAGTGCAGCAACAGGCGATGTAAATATTATTTTAGGAACATCAATCAGCGAAGAATTAGGCGATGAAATTCGCGTTACAGTAATTGCGACAGGAATTGATCCGACAAAAAAGGAGCGTAAGGCTACACGTAATACACAACGTGCTAGTCAAATCCAATCAATTCCCCAAAAGCAAAACTTAGACATTGAGCCTTCAAGAGGCAATGATGGGCAATCGGCTTTTGGTGAATGGGATATTCGAAAAGAAGAAAACATTCGTCCAAAAGTAGAAGAAACGCAATTTGATAATATCGAAAAGAAAGAATTTGAAACATTTAATCGTGAAGAAGTAAAACCTGAAAAAGACGAAGAACTAGATACACCACCATTCTTTCGCCGAAGAAAATAAGAGGGGGAGAGCACATGATCGCTGAAAACTTGCATAGAATCGAGCAAGAGATTCAGGAGTCGTGTGCTCTTGTTTCACGTAACCCGCAGGAGATTACGATGGTTGCGGTGACCAAGAGTGTCGACTCCAATACTGCAAATGAACTCGTTGAATTAGGTGTGACCGATTTAGCAGAAAATCGAGTAGATAAACTACTTGAAAAAAAGCAAAGTCTCTCAAACTATCAGCAGATTAAATGGCATCTTATTGGTAATTTACAGCGTCGCAAGGTAAAATTAATTATAAACGAAATTGATTACTTTCATGCACTAGATAGTTTGCGTTTAGCACAAGAAATTCAAAAGCGTGCAGAACATCAAATTAATTGTTTTATTGAAGTAAATGTTTCTGGAGAGGAATCGAAGCATGGCATTAAGCCGGCAGAACTTGATTCCTTTATTAGAGAATTAGAAGGATTGGATAAAATTAAAATGATCGGTTTGATGACGATGGCTCCTTATGAGGCAAGTCAGCAAGAAGTTCGGGATATTTTTTCTACCTTAAAAGAACTTCAGATAAGTGTGAAAGAGAAAAACTTGCTATACGCACCATGTACGGAATTAAGCATGGGAATGAGCCAAGACTTCAAAACGGCAATTGAAGAAGGTGCTACGTTTGTTCGAATCGGAACGGCACTATTTAGGAAAGGTTAGGTAAAGTTAATGGGAATTAGTCTAGCAAAGATCACTGATTTTTTTGGTTTAGCAGATGATGATATGTATGAAGAAGCAGTACCTGCCCCAAAGAAGCAGGTTAGCCGCCCAGCAAGCGAAACATTAAAAAAAGAACGTGTAACAGCACGTCCTACATACCAAAAGCAGGAGCGTCCAAAAGAAAGAATTGTCAAGGAGCAAGTTCGACCGGTAGTTGAAAAAACACAACCGACGAATCGTCGTGCTGAAAGTGTTATGAAAAAGGCAGAAAATATGCCTAAGAACAATGAAAAAGTTGTTTCAATGCCTAATAATAACAGTCGGGCACAACGATTTGCACCAAAAATTGAAGAAAGACGTACAAACCGCATCTCAGTCGTAGAACCTAGGGCTTACAATGAAGCGATGACGATTGCAAAGCGGGTAGGTCAGGGCGAAGTCGTTTTGATCAATTTTCAGTCTTTAGATGAAATGAGAGCACGTCGTGTCGTTGATTTTCTAACAGGTGCCGTCTTTATGATTGACGGAGATATCAAACGTGTTGGAAATGAAATGTTTTTATGTACGCCAACGAATGTTGAAATCACCAATACAGCTTTAAGTTCTATGGTCGATGATGATATTTATGGATTAGAAATGTAAAGGAGCCGCTTATACGGAATGATAATTACACTTTTTTATTACTTGAATCGACTGGTCTATCTCTATAGCATTCTTTTAGTCGTATATGCATTAATGTCATGGTTTCCAGGAGCGTATCAGTCCAAGTTCGGCCAAATTTTAGGGCGCATTTGTGAGCCGTTTCTTGATTTATTTCGACGACTGCCTTTGCAATTTGGCGGATTGGATTTTTCAGTTATGGCAGCGATTTTAGCATTGAATTTTGCCATGAATATTTTACAAAGAATTCTGATAAATCTTGTTTATTAAGGAGGTGCAATATGAATGCGAATGTCTATCAACATTTTAGACCAGAAGAGCATCCATTTGTTGACAGTGTTGGTGATTGGTTGGAACAAGTTGAAAGCCAATACGCTCCTTATTTGACGAACTTTTTAGATCCTCGCCAGGCATATATTTTAGAGACTTTAGTTCGTGAAAATAGCGAATTGAAATTTTCTTTTTATGGCGGTTACGAACATGCTGAACGTTGTCGCTGCATGATTTATCCTGATTACTATGAACCGCAAATCGATGATTTTGAACTTGTAATGATCGAGATTAATTATCCTCAGAAATTCACGGAGCTTTCACACGGAAAAATTTTGGGAACGTTAATGAATGCGGGAATCAAACGCGATTATTTTGGCGACATTATCTCGGATGGTGATCGCTGGCAAATCTTTTTAGCGAGCGACTCTGCTAGCTATATTGTAAGTCAGGTAACAAAAATTGGTCGAGTGACTGTTCACTTAGAGGAACGTCCATACACGGATATCATTATTCCAAAAGATAGTTGGGTAGAAGAAACCACCACGGCAACCTCGATGCGCTTGGATGCGATTATTTCAACAGTTTATAACATTTCCCGCCAACGTTCAAAACAATTGGTTGAGGCTGGAAAAGTCAAAGTGAATTGGTCCTCCAATGAGCGTCCAGACTATTTGCTTGATTTATTAGATGTCGTTTCAGTTCGAGGATTTGGGCGAATTCAGATCCAAGGATTAGAAGGAAAAACAAAGAAAGAAAAATTCCGTTTGCGCTTAGGCGTTTTACGAAAATAAATTTTATGAGGTGAACAGAAAGATGGCATTAACTCCATTAGATATCCAAAACAAAAATTTTTCCACCAAAATGCGTGGCTATAATCAAGATGAAGTCGATGATTTTCTAGATATGATCGTTCGCGATTATGAAGACAGCATCGCAAAAAATCGTGAGTTAGAAAAAGCTTTAAAACATTCAGAAGAAAAGCTTGAGTATTTCAATGAATTGAAAGAAGCCTTGAACCAATCAATTGTCGTGGCACAAGATACTGCTGATAAGGTTAAATCTTCTGCAAGTAAAGAATCAGAAGTTATCGTTACTTCTGCTCAAAATCGCGCAGATGAGTTGATTTCCAATGCTATGCAAAAAGCTAACTTATTAACGACAACAGCTGAAGATAAGGCGAAAGAAATTTTAACAGACGCTACTTCTAAAGCACGTCAATTAGCTGCTGAAACAAATGATTTGAAGAAGAAGACGCGTGTCTTCCACCAACAATTACTATTATTATTGGAAACTCAAATCGATCAAGCACGCAGCGGTGACTGGGAGGAAGTATTGAAACCAATGTCTTCTTATGTCGGTGATGGTCATGAAGTTTTAAAAGAAGTTTTAGCTAATGAACTTGACAGCGACACTGAGAATGCAGTAGACTCAGATGAGCCAATCGTCCTTGCTGAACCTCAAGAAGAAGATATGGGGTTGACGATTGATATTCCTGAATTGATTAAATCAGACGAAAATTAAGCAATCTAGAACAGAAAAGCTGATTAGATTCTTTAAGCGAGCCGAAGATAGTGAAAGTTCGGCAGACCCTCTAATTGGAAAGATCCTCTAGATCATTCGATTGCGAACTATTCAGTAGTGATCGACGGGTCATCTCGTTAGCGATGATTAGAGGAAACTTAGGTTTCAAATTTTGGGTGGTACCACGACAAGCTCGTCCCTTTGCGGACAGGCTTGTTTTTTTGTTTTTCACGACTTATTACCGACGGTCAGATTTCTGCGGACTTTTCGTGATTTAAAGGGTTACTCGTAAAAGTACCTACATGCTCAATTTTATAGGAAATACTTACTTATTAATAAAAGGAGACGATTGATAGTGAAGACTAAAGAAACGCTTCAGCTAGGAAAAACTGGCTTTCCAATGCGCGGTAATTTACCAAACCGCGAAAGTCAATGGGAAAAAGAATGGGAAGAAAATAAGATTTACGAAAAACGCCAACAACTAAATGAAGGCAAACCAACTTTTGTATTACATGATGGCCCTCCGTATGCCAATGGGAATATCCATATCGGGCATGCTTTGAATAAAATTAGTAAAGATATTATTGTTCGTTCAAAATCAATGTCTGGATTTCGTGCGCCATACGTTCCTGGCTGGGATACACATGGTTTGCCGATTGAACAAGTTCTTACAAATAAAGGCATCAAACGTAAAGAAATGACAATGGCTGAATATCGGAAAAAATGTGAAGAGTACGCGTTGTCACAAGTGGATAAACAACGGGATGATTTCAAACGTTTAGGAATCGCAGGTGACTGGGATAATCCTTACATCACCCTGACACCTGATTACGAAGCAGCTGAAATTCGCGTATTTGGAAAGATGGCTGAAAAAGGATATATCTATAAAGGGTTGAAACCAATTTATTGGTCACCTTCAAGTGAGTCTTCATTAGCAGAAGCCGAAGTGGAGTATAAGGATGTTAAATCTCCTTCTATTTTCGTGGCCTTCAAAGTGAAGGACGGCAAAGGTATTTTAGATACTGATACGTCATTCATTATCTGGACCACAACGCCATGGACATTACCTGCGAACCAGGCAATTTCTGTAAATAAAGATTATGTTTATGTGGTAGTTGAAGAAGCGGGGCAAAAATATGTCATCGCAAAAGATCTATTGGATTCTGTTTCAAAAGAACTGGATTGGTCAGAACCTAAAGTACTAAAAGAAGTTCAAGGAAGAGACCTTGAATACATGACAGCCCAGCATCCATTTTATGATCGTGAATCATTAGTAATTTTAGGAGACCATGTCACTTTGGAAGCTGGTACAGGTGTTGTACACACAGCTCCTGCACATGGGGAAGATGATTACTTTGCATGGAAAAAATATCGTAACGATATCATTTCACCAGTTGATGACCGTGGAGTCATGACGGCTGAAGCTCCTGGATTTGAAGGTGTCTTTTATGATAAAGTCAATGCAATGGTAACTGATCTATTAAAGGAAAAAGGTGCGCTTCTTAAGCTAGAATTCTTTATGCATAGCTATCCTCATGACTGGCGTACAAAGAAACCGATCATTTATCGCGCAACACCGCAATGGTTTGCTTCTATTGATAAATTCCGTCAAGATATCTTGGATGAAATTGAAAAAGTAGATTGGATCATTCCATGGGGAAAAACACGTTTATATAATATGATTCGTGATCGAGGCGATTGGGTTATTTCCCGCCAACGCGCATGGGGTGTGCCGCTGCCAATTTTCTATGGTGAAGATGGTGAAGCAATCATTACACCTGAAACAACAGAACATGTCGCACAATTATTTGCGGAACATGGTTCAAATGTTTGGTTTGAACGTGAAGCGAGGGATTTGTTACCAGAAGGCTTTACTCATCCAAGTTCACCAAATGGTAAATTTACTAAAGAAACTGACATTATGGATGTTTGGTTTGATTCTGGTTCTTCTCACGAAGCGGTGTTACGTCAACGTGAGAACTTGACTTTCCCAGCTGACATGTATTTGGAAGGTTCTGACCAATACCGTGGTTGGTTCAACTCAAGTATCACGACCAGTGTGGCGATCAATGGTGTTGCTCCTTATAAATCCGTTCTTTCTCAAGGCTTCACTTTAGATGGCGAAGGCCGTAAGATGAGTAAATCACTAGGCAATACGATTGTACCAGGAAAAGTCATTAATCAAATGGGTGCAGATATCTTACGTTTGTGGGTCAGCAGCGTGGACTACGAAGCGGATGTACGGGTATCAATGGATATTTTGAATCAAGTTTCTGAAGTTTATCGTAAGATTCGGAACACAATGCGTTTCTTATTAGCAAATACGAACGATTTTGAACCTGCAAAACATGCAGTTGCTTATGACAAATTACGTTCAGTTGACAAATACATGCTGATTCGTTTAAATGAAGTAATCAAAACAATTCGTGAAGATGGATATGATAAATATGATTTCACTCAAATCTATAAGACAGTCGTGAACTTCTTGACAGTTGATCTTTCTTCATTCTATTTAGATTTTGCAAAAGATGTGGTCTATATTCAGGCGGAAGACAGCTACGAACGTCGTTGCATGCAAACTGTTTTCTATCAAGCTGCGGTGGCATTGACGAAACTGTTGACGCCAATCATTCCTCATACGACTGAAGAAATCTGGACGTACTTGAAAGAGGAAGAAGAGTATGTGCAATTAGCGGAATTACCAAGCTACGAAGAATTCCCTAATCAAGCAGAATTGTTAGATACATGGAAGGCCTTCATGGATTTCCGAGATAAAGTCTTGAAAGCTTTAGAAGAAGCTCGTAATGAAAAAGTCATCGGTAAATCGTTAGAGGCAAAAGTAACAATTTATCCGAATGAACAAGTACGAGTGATGCTAACAGCTTTGGATGCTGATCTTGCTCAATTATTGATCGTGTCTCCAGATTCATTTAGCGTCTCGAAGGATTCAGCGCCAGATAATGCTATGAAATTTGATGATGTAGCGATCTTAGTAGAAAAGGCTGAAGGTGAAGTCTGCGATCGTTGCCGTCAAGTTCGGACGACAGTTGGTGAAGATGAAAAACTTCCACATTTATGTGCCTCATGTGCTCATATCGTAGAGGAAAATTATCCAGAAGCTGTAGCAGAAGGATTGGAATAAGAAACTATTATAATGGAAGAAACCCGCACTGAAATATCGGTGCGGGTTTCTTTACGTACTCATGTAACTTGAAAATGTCTTGCTTTTTTTCTTATGATTTGCATACGCAAAAAAGCTGGGGAAAATCCCAGCTTCTATCTTGATGAAAAATTATTCTAATTTCCCGCGCTCACGATACCATTGATCAGGCTGCCAAGCCCATTCATGCCCATTCTTTGCTAACAGATCAAAGGCACATTGAGGGCCCATCGTACCAGCTGCGTAATTTGGAAAACCTGGAGTAGTTTGATCCCAGGTATTGCGGATACGGTCCACGATTTCCCATGAGTTAGCAACTTCATCCCAATGAGAGAAGTTAGTTCCATCACCGTTCAAGGCATCTAACAACAATTTCTCATATGCTTCCGGACTATTTTCTGTTACTTCTGCGCTTTGACGGAAATCTAACTTCACTGGGTCAGTATTGAAGCCTTGCCCAATTTTCTTTCCGTTTAAGGTTAAGGAGAAACCTTCTGTTGGCTGGATGTAGATGGTTAAAATATTTTGCGGTAGTTCTTCACTATCTGATTCCTCTTGTTCGAAGTTGAAGACATTCACTGGAACTTGTTTAAAGACAATATTGATTCGTGTTCCTTTTTCTGTCATGCGTTTCCCTGTTCGAATATAGAAGGGAACACCAGACCAGCGAAAGTTGTCGATCAAGAATTTACCAGCAACAAAAGTTTCCATCAAAGAATCTTCTGCAACATTCGGCTCATCATGATAGGCTGCAAATTTTTTGTCATCTAACGCACCGGCGTCATATTGTCCTCGCACAAAATTCTGTAAAACTTCGTCTGAATTGTAGCGGCGAATCGCCTGTAAAACTTTTACTTTTTCCTCACGAATCGATTGATTAGAAAAAGAGGTTGGAACTTCCATCGCTAGTAAAGCTACGACCTGCAGGATATGGTTTTGAACCATATCCTTTAATGCGCCACTACGTTCATAGTAGCCTCCACGATCTTCCACGCCAAGCGCTTCGGAAAAAGTGATCTGAACATTTTCAATGTATCGGTTATTCCAAAGGGATTCAAAGATATTATTAGCAAAACGGATCACGGAAATGTTTTGAATCATTTCTTTGCCTAAATAGTGGTCAATCCGAAAAATATCTTGTTCTGGGAAGACTTTTCGAATTTGATTATTCAGCTCATTCGCCGAATCATAATCAAAGCCAAATGGTTTTTCGATTACTAAACGATTGTAGCCGGTGGTAGTTAAAATTTCCTGCGATTTCAAATGGTTGACGATCGTACCGAAAAATTGAGGTGCCATGGCTAAGTAATATACACGGTTTCCTTGTAGGTCATATTTTTCGTCTAGCTTATCTGACAATTTTTTTAACTGATCATAATGATCGGTATCATTGACATTGTGTGACAGATAATAAAAGTGGCTTGAAAATTCTTGTACTTCTTTTTCTGTTGGCGCAATATCTTTAATCGTATCGCGAATGATCTCACGATAGTGCTCATCACTCCATGGTCGTCTAGCTGTGCCGATTACCGCAAAATGGTTGGCTAAGTTGCCTTTTCTGTATAGACGAAACAACGAGGGGTAAAGTTTTCGCTGTGCTAAATCGCCGGTTCCACCAAAAATGGTGAATAATGCTGCTTGTTCCATAAATTCCACTCCTAGTTCATAATAATGTATTCATTTTTCACGAGAAATATGAGTCTGATCGTCATTACGCATACCATTTTACTAACTTGCTAAAGCAAGAAGTAAAACTGGCAAAGTTGAATTAGCATACAATGTTTATAATGAGTCAACAAAAATCGTTGATGCTGCTTTGTAACTTATTGAAACCTCTTTTCGGTCATTTTGTAAAGTAATTGGTCCTTCATAGGCCGCAATATTTGTGATTTTATAATCTTCGTGGATTTTTATACCAAGATCCATCAAGTAATCAAGCAGATCTTTTTCATCTAAGACGCGTGCGATTCGAATTTTTGTGCCTTCTGGGTAATTTGCTAAAGTTTGACGATCCTTTTCGTGGACTGTCTGATCCTGTTGTGGAATCATTCCGCCATGAGGACAAAAAGTTGGATGGTTCAGATAAGTATCCAATTTTTCTTCTAATTGTGAGGACGTCACATGTTCTAAGACTTCAGCTTCATCGTGGACTTCATTCCATGAGTAGCCTAGATGATCCACTAAAAAAACTTCCCATAAACGATGCTTGCGCACTAGCGTGCTCGCTTTTTCTAAACCTGTCGGTGTCAGTTGTACTCCTTGATAGGGCGAATGTTCAACAAGGCCTTCTTTTACTAATTTATTGATCATTTCGCTGACAGAAGCGCCAGAAATGGACAAACCAGCAACGATTTTTTTGTTACTAACTTTTTCTTTGTCGCCACCTAATTCTAATATTAATTTTAAGTAGTCTTCCCGATTCGGTGTCATTGATGTTCATCCTTTCGTAACGAAGCATATCAGATTAAGTTTACCAAATTAATCTCTTTTTTTCCATTTGATTGGACTGATCTTTTAAAGAAGAAAGCGCCTAATAACAGAAGTAATAAAAAAAAAATTCTAAGAATCCTTGCCTATCTTTAAAAAAAAAGGTAGTATATTAAAAATAAATGAGAATTGTCAAACTATTTAAAGGATTGATGTCAATGACAAAGCAACTTGAAAAAGGAGCCCCGACCATGTATGATCCCTCATTTGAGAAGGATGCATGTGGTATGGGCTTTATTGCTCAGATGGAAGGGAAGGCTTCACATCAATTAGTGAAGCATGCGTTAACAATGTTGGAACGAATGAATCACCGCGGTGGAACTGGAGCAGAACCTGAAACTGGTGATGGTGCAGGGATTCTAGCAACGATTCCTGACAAATTCTTCCAACGAGAAGCAAAAGTAGCCGGTGCATCTTTACCAGAACGTGGTCAATATGCGGTAGGGATGTTTTTTTTACCAGCCGACGAAAAGCACAAGAAAGGTTTACAGCAAGCGCTTGTAAAAGAAATCGAAGCCGCGGGTTACTTAGTTCCTTGGCAACGTGACGTTCCTTTTCAATATGAGAATTGTGGACCAGGCGCGCAAAAAGTAATGCCTAGTTTTGTGCAACTATTCATAAAGCGCCCGTTAGAAGTCCAAACTGATCGTGATTTTGAAGATCGCATGTATCGTTTGCGTCGTAAATTAGAGAAAACCTATCATGCAGGTGAAATGGCTATCTGTAGCCTGTCTAGTAAAACGATTGTTTACAAAGGGATGCTTCATGCGTATCAGGTAGGTATTTTTTATGATGACCTGCAGGATGAAGATTTCGCAGCTAGTATTGCTGTTGTACATTCTCGATTTTCTACGAATACATTCCCTAGTTGGGACCGCGCTCAACCTTTCCGTTTTCTTGCTCATAACGGAGAAATTAATACGTTGCGTGGTTCAGAAAACTGGATGAAGAGTCATGGCATCGAAGTATATAACGAAGAAGATTCTGACTCGGCAAAGTTAGAGAATTGTATGGAGTATTTGTACCGTAATGGTCGTGATATTCCTCACGCATTGATGATGATGGTACCAGAAGCCTGGTCAGAAGAAGCAGGACTTAGTGAAGAAATGACTGCTTTTCAGGAGTATAACGCCAGTTTTATGGCACCGTGGGACGGTCCAGCAGCTTTGTGCTTCACGGACGGTGAGATGGTAGGAGCTACTTTGGATCGAAATGGCTTACGACCTTCACGTTATTCCATTACGAAAGACGGGTTTGTTCAAGTCGCATCAGAATCTGGTGTTGTAGATTTTGCCCCATCAAATGTCATTGAAAAAGGTGTCTTAGGCCCAGCTAACATGATTTTAGTTGACACGATCAACGGGAAATTTTATCGCAATCAGGAAATCAAAGAAAAATATGCAAAGGCTCATTCTTATAGTGAATGGTTAGCTGAAAATCGGATCGATTTGTCTCAACTCGCTGAAATTGAATCAAAAGAAGCGGTGATGACAGAAAAAGAATTGCAAAAGATGTGGAAATTGAATGGCTACATGGATGAAATTATCCGTGACGAGCTATTACCAATGGCGGAAAAAGGCGAAGAACCTGTTCTTTCAATGGGGTATGATTCACCTCTAGCAGTTTTAAGTGAGAAGCCCCAATCGTTGTTTACGTATTTCAAACAACAGTTTGCTCAAGTAACGAATCCGCCGATTGACGCGATTCGTGAACAATTAGTGATCGGTACTGAGATGTTCTTGGGACGGGACGGAGATATCCGAGTTGATGATGCTAATAACTGCCAAAAGCTAAAAATAAAAAGTCCTGTCCTCAGCAGTGTTGATTTTAATAAAATCACTCAATTAAACACGAAGGAACAAAAAGCGGTGACAATTTCAACATTGTATCCAGTTGGCGGCTATAATGCTCTAGAAGATGGCTTGGAGCAGATGTTTAAAGAGGCTGAGTCCGCAATCGATCAGGGGGCAACAATCTTAATCTTAAGTGATCGAGGGTCAGTGGAAACGAAAATGGCGATGCCAGTTTTGCTGGCTGTATCAGGTGTGCATAATTATTTAGTAAGAAAAGGAAAAGCTTCATTAGCAAGTTTGGTTGTAGATTCTGCAGAAGTTTGCGAAGTTCACCACTTTGCCACATTGATCGGTTATGGAGCTAGCGGGATACATCCTTATGGTGCATACGCAACGTTGAAGGATTTTGACATTAAGAATGGCTTGGAAAATTATCGGAAAGCTGCTGAAAAAGGCATCGTTAAAGTAATGTCACGAATGGGGATTTCAACGATCGCTGGTTATCATGGGGCTCAATTATTTGAAGTTGTAGGTATCAGCCAACCAGTTACGGATAAATACTTTACTGGTACTGCTAGTCGTATCGGCGGATTATCGTTACATCAGATTGAAGAAGAATATCTTGAAAGGCATCAATTAGCTTACGGTCCGCAACAAAATGATCTGCTGGCTTCTGGCGGGAGTTTTCAGTACAAGGCTGATGGGGAACATCATCTGTTCAATCCGAAAACGATTTATAATTTCCAGCAAGCAGTTCGTGCCGGTGATTACCAATTGTTCAAGCATTATGTTGATCAAATGAATCAAGAAGCATTAGAAGAGCCAACGAATTTGCGCGCATTGTGGGAGTTCAAAAAAGATCGTCCAGCAGTGAAGCTTTCTGAAGTAGAGCCAGCGAGTAAAATCGTGAAGCGTTTCAAAGTCGGGGCGATGTCTTATGGTTCATTAAGTGAAGAAGCCCATCAATGCATTGCAGAGGCAATGAATAGTATTGGTGCAAAATCTAATAGTGGCGAAGGTGGAGAAAATCGCAAACGATTCAAGCCACAAGCAGATGGGAAAAATTTCAATAGTAAAATTAAGCAGGTCGCTTCAGGTCGTTTCGGCGTAAATGCTGAATACTTGATGAGTGCCGAAGAATTACAAATCAAAATGGCGCAAGGAGCGAAACCGGGTGAAGGTGGACAGTTGCCTGGCAACAAAGTCTTCCCTTGGGTTGCAGAAATTCGTGGATCTACACCAGGAGTACGCTTAATTTCGCCACCACCGCATCATGATATTTATTCGATTGAGGATTTAGCACAATTAATCTATGATCTAAAAGCGATCAACCCTTATGCTAAGATAAATGTCAAATTGGTATCAAGTACCGGTGTCGGAACGATTGCTACCGGTGTAGTCAAAGCTGGAGCAGATGTCGTCGTGATTTCTGGGTACGATGGCGGGACAGGAGCATCACCACGTAATTCGATTCGTGATGCGGGCTTACCTTGGGAAATGGGTGTTGCCGAAGCGCATCAAACATTAGCGATGAACAATTTACGTCAGCGCATGACGTTGGAAACAGACGGAAAATTAATGACTGGCCGCGACGTTGCGATGGCGATTTTACTAGGTGCAGAAGAGTATAGCTTTGCTTCGTTAGCGTTAGTTGCGATTGGTTGTGTCATGATGCGCGTATGTAGCTTGAATACTTGTCCGGTGGGTGTGGCGACACAAAATCCCGCATTACGCAAATTCTTTGTTGGAAAACCTGAACATCTAATCAATATGATGTATTTTATCGCGGAAGATTTGCGAGAAATCATGGCTGAATTAGGATTCAGAAGTATTGATGAGATGATTGGTCATACTGAAGTCTTGGAGCCGCGCTTCATTGCAAAAGGTAAGGCAAAATCATTAGACTTTTCTCGAATTTTATCAACAAGTATTGGCATTGAACGCAAAACAGAAGATCCGTTTAAAGAAAAACGCGAATGGCCAGAACTGGATCAATTTGCTGAAGGTGCGATTAAAAACGGTGAGCAAGTGAAAATGAGTTCTTCAATCAATAATGTCAACCGAACAGTCGGTGCGCGAATGGGCGGCTGGATTGCAGAACGCTTTGGCAATTATCAGTTAACACCAGGGCAGATCAAGTACACCTACACTGGGATTGCAGGTCAAAGTTTTGCTTCATTTATCACTCAAGGGATGGAATTAAAACTGATTGGTGAGGGAAATGATTATGTGGCGAAGGGACTAAGTGGTGGTCGCGTAATTATTGTGCCCCCTAAAGATGCTGCATATGATGTCGAGAATTCACCAATCGTTGGGAATGTTGTTTGTTTTGGTGCAAATCGCGGTGAAGGCTACTTCCGTGGAAAAGCCGGTGAACGGTTCTGTGTTCGAAATAGTGGTGCGAATGTTGTTGTCGAAGGCGTTGGTGACCATGGATGTGAATATATGACTGGCGGAGTTGCAGTTATCTTAGGTTCAACTGGACGAAATTTTGCTGCCGGAATGTCAGGCGGGGTCGCTTATGTTTATGATCCTAGCGGGACATTTGCTGATAAATGTAATTTAGAAATGGTGGATCTTTTCAACCTTGGAGAATCTGGTGACGATACGGTCTTGAAGGAAATGATTGAGAAGCATTTGGCTTACACAGATTCGTTAAAAGCCGCTGAGTTACTGAATGATTGGGAAAATGCTCAAAAGCATTTTGTAAAAGTTTATCCAAGAGAATATCACGAAATGGTTCGTGTAACAGAAGAATTAGCGAAAACCGGATTATCAGGTGAAGAATTGATCGAAAAAGCCTTCATTGAAGTAATTGGTGAACAAACAGTACCGGCTGGAAAGGAGCGTGGCTAGGATGGCAGATCCATTTGGCTTTTTAAAATATCCTCGGAAGGACAATCCTTATCGACCAGTCGAAGAGCGCATTCAAGATTGGGAAGAATTGCAAACACCACTTAATGTAGAAGAACGGCAAGAGCAAGCTGCTCGTTGTATGAACTGCGGGATCCCATTTTGCCACACAGGAATTTTTTACGGAGGCAAACGTGCTGTTTCAGGTTGTCCCAATGACAATCTGATTCCAGAATGGAACGATTTTGTCTATCGTGGCGATTTCAAAAGTGCGTTTGATCGGTTGGCGAAAACTAACCCCTTACCGGAAATGACGGGTCGTGTGTGTCCCGCGCCGTGTGAAAAATCTTGTACAGAAGGTTTAAACGGATCAGGTGTAGCGATCCATGATAACGAACGCTTCATTATTGATAATGCCTTTGAAAATGATTGGGTCAAAGCGGATGGGCTGCCGACAGAACGAACGAACTTTACCGTTGCTATCATTGGTTCTGGTCCAGCAGGTCTTTCAGCTGCTTGGCGGTTGAATCAATTAGGGCATCAAGTGACCGTTTACGAACGCAGTGATCGTGCAGGGGGCTTGTTGATGTATGGGATTCCTAATATGAAGTTGGATAAAGAGATTGTTCAACGTCGAATCGATGTAATGGAGGAAGTCGGTATTAACTTTGTATTGAATACTGAAGTTGGAGTGGACGTTACAGCGGATGAACTACAAGCAAGCTACGACCGGATCATCATCGCTAGTGGAGCCAGTGTGCCAAGAGATCTGAAGATTAAGGGCCGAGAACTTCATGGAATTCAGTTTGCGGTAGATTATCTGACTGAGTGTACGAAAGATGTCATGAAGCATGGGAAAAAAGTGACAGACCAGAAGCTCGCCGGCAAGAACGTTATTGTTATTGGTGGCGGTGATACCGGGAATGACTGTATTGGCTCAGCAATTCGTCAAGGAGCCACTTCGGTAAAACAGTTAGAGATTACGCCACAATTACCAGCGCAACGTGCAGCCAATAATCCATGGCCGGAATATTCTATGATCAATCGTGAAGGGTATGGGCAAGAAGAAGGCGCGTTGAAAAATTCAGAGCTGACGGCCTATAACACGTCTACGACAGCATTTATCGGTGCAGAACGTGGACAAGTGATTGCGATTGAGACCACTCAAGTAGATAATCAATTCCAGCCAATTGCAGGAACTGAAAAAACGTTGAAAGCTGACTTAGTTTTATTGGCAATGGGCTTTACTGGAGCTGAGAAAAGCTTACTAGATGCTTTTGATGTTCAGGAGATTTATGAAGATTACACAACCAACAATGAAAAAGTTTACGTGGCTGGCGATGCCAGACGTGGACCAAGCCTTGTTATTTGGGGAATCCGTGAGGGACGTAAAGCAGCAGAAAATGTGGATCAGATTTTACGTTCGTTGATTCATCAATAGCAAAAAAATGGATGCCGTAATTGGCATCCATTTTTAATTTTTCACTGGGACGATCGGTAAAGATACATCATCCAGCTCATCATAAAGTGTGTCTGGTGATCCATTTTTGGTATTAATTACTAAGTGATAACCATATTGATCTTGAATTGCTAGCTTTTGTTCACTAAGTTCAATGAGCTGATAGATGATGGCTGTGCCATCTAAAATAATCGATAAATCAGGATAGATTGTAATCGTGTGATGTCTGCGTTCTTTTGGATGAGCGAATTCCCAAGAACCGACATAAACGCTATTTAAGTCCTTTGCTTCACGCTTGCGGACAAGTTTAGAACCCAAGGCAGCAACACCAAGAGATGTCGCACTGAGGAAAACGGGCCATTTCAATCTCATCAAAAAAACTCCTTTCTAAATTTAACAGATATAAATTTTTTAAATTTGTGGGATTTTTGAGTTGTATACAAATCCGCAAAAAACTATTAGATAGTTGATCATTTTCGAATAAATCTAAAAAAGCGGAGCTGGCATCCTTTCACACATGCTTTGTTATACTATATAATAAAGTCTGTCATCTTTCCATCAGGCTTAAGGACTATTTAACTTTTTTTAGAAGGATTTTGATAAAAAATGAAGTATTCTGCGATTCATCTAGCTATCTTTATTGAAAGAAGCAATCGTTTTATCGCTCGCTGTCGGTTAATAGACACGGGAGAAGAAATCGTTACCCATGTGAAAAATACTGGTCGCAGCAAAGAGCTATTATTACCATCTGCTCTGGTGGCTGTAAATTATCAACCATCAGACAAACGTAAGACGGCTTATGATCTTATCGCTGTGAAGAAGGGAGAAATGTGGATCAATATCGATTCACAAATACCGAACGCTTTGGCAGCCGAAGGAATTTTAGCTGGAAATATTAAATTGCCAGGATTAAAAGGAACGATCAACTTTCTAAAGCGTGAGTATACCTACGAGCGCTCAAAATTTGATATTTATTTTGAAACCAATCAGCAGGAAAAAGGATTTGTTGAGGTTAAAGGTATGACGCTGGAAAATCATGGAATCGGAGCTTTTCCTGATGCGCCAACATTAAGGGGACTGAAACATGTGGAAGAGCTTAGGTTAGCCCAAACAATGGGCTATCATTCTTATGTTCTGTTCATCGTACAATTTCCAACGATTACAGCTGCGACGATTCATCGTGTGATGCAACCTGCCCTTTATGAAGCAGTGAAAATGGCTGTGGCAGACGGCGTACAGGTTTTAGCGTATAATTGTGAGGTAGATCAGGAGACGATTACCATTAAAGGGGCTGTCCCCTTTGATTTGGAGCAAGCATTTATTGATCCCAATCTGTAACTGAAAGGCGGAAAAGAATTATGATTAATTTAGGTATTATTGGAACGAATTGGATCACCGATCAATTTGTTCAAGCAGCTCAGGAAACAGGCAAGTATCAGTTAACAGCAGTTTACTCACGCAAACTAGAAACAGCTCAGAAATTCGGTGAAAAATATGGTGATGTTGAGTATGCAACTGATCTCAATACATTTTTCGGAATTGAACATTTAAATACAGTTTATATCGCTTCGCCCAATAGTTTACACTTTGAGCAGGCGAAACAAGGTATCTTGGCTGGGAAAAATGTAATCGTAGAAAAGCCTGCTTTCTCCACACCGAAGGAAATGGATGAGATTATCAAGTTAGCGAATCAGCAAAGAGTCTTTTTCTTTGAGGCGGCTCGAAATATTCATGAAAAAGCATTCAAAACAGTAACCGATTTTCTCCCATTGAAGGATCAAATCATCGGTGCTGATTTCAGTTTCATGAAGTATTCTTCACGTTATGACCAAGTGTTAGATGGTCAAGAGCCCAATATTTTTTCACCCCATTTTTCCGGCGGAGCATTAGCTGATTTAGGTGTTTATCCGATATATGCAGCTTTAGCTTGGTTCGGGATGCCAAGAGAAAGTGTCTATTTTGGGCAAAAAATCTCAACGGGTGTTGACGGGATTGGAACTGGTGTTTTGCGATATGAAAACTTTGATGTGACGATTCGCACAGGTAAAATAGGTGACAGTTTCCAACAGTCAGAAATTTATTTAATGAATGGAACTTTGGTGTTGAATGCTGTAAACTCGATTAGTGAAGTAGTTTTCTATGATCGAGATCATCATCGCCGTGAAAAATTGAGCGTCCATCAATTGGAAAATCCGATGATAGAAGAAGCAGAAGAGTTTGCGCGGGTGATCTTGAATCCAACTGACCGAAATTTAGGGACTGATTATGAAGCATGGGTCGAATTATCCCGTAATGTGAACCAAGTGATTTATGATATGCGAAAAAGCGCGGGCATCATTTTTGATGCTGACGAGAAATAGAGGAACTTATGAATAATCAAGATTTTGTACCATTCTTACAAAAAAATTGGGAAGAAGCAGGCTTTCAGAAAGCCGCACTGATCCAAGAAAAAGTTTATCAATCAATCGTTGATGGAAAAAATTTGGTGGGAATTGCTCCGACCGGCAGTGGCAAGACACTAGCATATTTATTGCCATTGATTAATCAGTTAAAATCAGGTACCCCAAGTCAAATTTTAGTCCTGACTTCTTCGCAGGAGCTAGCGATGCAGGTCGTAGAAGTAGCGCGCAAATGGTTAGCTGGATCAGGCATGAAAGTGCAGCCTTTGATTGGTGGTGCCAACGTCAAACGTCAGCAAGAAGCACTGAAGAAAAAACCAGAATTACTAATCGGCACGCCGGGCCGGGTTCTAGAATTAATTACATCGAAAAAAATCAAAGCGCCAGCGATTAAAACACTGGTCTTTGACGAAGTCGATCAATTAGTTCAAGGCCAGAGCCTACAATTGATTCAAAAAATTTTGAAAGCTAGCGATAACGATGCACAACGTCTGTATTTTTCCGCAACAGCTGACACCGTATTAAACGAATTGAACAACTTCGAGTCAGATTTATTGGTTATTGATGTTTCAAAGGAAGATGAAAGCCAAGGCGAGGTACAACATTTTTATTTAGAGACAAGCGATCGTAAAAAAGTCGATCAGTTACGACGACTGTTAAATTTACCTGCTTTTTGGGGAATGATTTTTTTCAATCAACTGACTGATATGGGGAGCGCAGAAGAAAAACTACTTTTCCATCACTTACCAGTAGTAAGTCTTGCATCAGACCAATCAAAAATTTCACGAAAAAATGCGATTGATCAATTTAAAAAGCATCAAGCGCTGGGACTTCTGACGACAGATCTAGCCAGTCGTGGTTTGGACATCGAAGCTCTACCGTTTGTGATTAATGCGGATGTTCCAATGACAGAAGAAAGCTATTTGCATCGTGCTGGACGTGTGGGACGAATGGGAAATAGTGGCGTAGTGATTTCATTGGTTACTCCGCAAGAAAAATCGGACTTAAGCAAAATTGCTAAGAAACTTGATCTGGCACTATCACCAATTTACCTATTTGGTGGTGAATTATTAACAGAAGAACCAGTCAAACAAAGCGAGCCGAAAAAGAAAAAGAAAAAAAGAAATAAAGAAAAAAAACGTAAATAATTTTCTCCCTCTGGATAGGACTCTAAATTGCAGTTTCCTATGTAGGGGGAATTTTTTGCTTTGAAAGAAAACAATTGGCATTTAAAGAAGATTTAGAAAGATAAACTTATTTTTTCTAAACTGCAAATGAGTTCATTAAATTTAAGTTAGTCATCTTGATAAATTAAGTTAAAATAGCTACAATGATATAGATATGTTCTCGTAGCTCAGTAGGATAGAGCGATCGCCTCCTAAGCGATAGGTCGCTGGTTCGATTCCAGTCGAGAACGTAAAAAGTCCGCTTGGAGTCATTC